>CAZFEA010000005.1:0-26704 GCA_964518085.1 uncultured Dehalococcoidia bacterium | reverse complement strand
GTTTAGAAGCCTTTGAATGGTTGTTCACCTATGTGCGTATGCTTCCCAGGGGTGTGCTATGGCAGACACTACTGGGGGGAAGATTCTGGCTGCCCCTGACCATGGCTGCTATCGCCCTTGGCGCTGACATTGTCAGGGTAGGCATGGAAGATGCTATGTATATGTATCCCCATAGCACCAGCCCGATCGATAGCAATGCCAGAGTAGTCGAAGCCGTGGCGGGAATGGCAAGGTACATGGGAAGAGAAGTTGCCATGCCTGCTGAAGCGAGGCAGATACTTGGTTTACCGCAAGTACAGGCTGGGCCGTGACTACAATGCCAGGCCAATGCGAGGGCCTGATGTCAGGCTGAATGCGTTTGAGCGTGCCGGGCTATTTCATGGCGGTTTCTGAGGGGCCTCGAGCCGGGCCTTACCCCATAAACCGGTAACCCACATTCCAGACCGTTTCGATAAAGGCGTGGGTGGCGTCTTCGATCTTGCTGCGCAAACGGCGGATATGGACATCGACGGTGCGGTCGCCGCCATAGTAATCGTAGCCCCAGACCTGGTTGAGCAAGGCTTCCCGCGAATACACCTTCCCCGGATTGCCGGCCAGGAAACGGAGCAACTCATATTCCTTGAAGGTGAGATCAACGGGTTTGCCGCCAAGGTAGACTTTGTAACCAACCAGGTCCAGGATAAGGTCTCCCCGCTTGATCACATTCTCGCTTTTCAGGTTCTGGTTCTCCCAGACCGCCTGCTTGATGCGTGCATGAAGCTCGGGGAACACATACGGCAATACAACGAAATCGGCAATCCCCTGGAGCGCTTCGTACCGGTCCAGGAGTTCGGGAGAAATGAATATGATGAGGGGTATGGGAAAGGCTTCCCTGGTCCGGGCGATCACCGATTCGATTTCGGACCTGCGGTTGAAGTTGGTGACGCTGGCGTCAAGCAGGGCCAGGTCCGGAAGTGTTTCAGGCCGGGGGGATTCTGTGTCGGCAAGTTTGACCACTTCGAACTCATGATCGACCAGGTCCCTGTCGAGGTATTTCAAAAGAGGGCTAAGTTTACCAATGATCAGTATCGCGATCGGAGGGGGCATAGGTATTCATTATACACCCTTTCCCCGTTCCCTCTCCCTTAGATGGGAGAGGGTCAGGGTGAGGGTGAGGTTAAGAGCGGTAGCAATAGGAGAATTCTTATGCTAAGATTGCGGTAAAGCCCGGCAATTTTTTCTTCAGGAGAACCGCCATGATTTCTTTCAGCGAAATGAAAAAAGGCATGATGGTTGAGATCGATGGTCAGATATTCCAGATCGTGGAATACAACCCCTTCCGGATGGCCCAGCGAGCGGCAATGGCCAAAGTCAAATTCAAGAATATCAAGACCGGGCGGACATTCGAAAGGACGATGCAACCGGGGGAAAAGATGCTGCGGGTGCAACTGGAGCCGCAGACCGCCCAGTATCAATACAGCGATGGGGACCTCTATTATTTCATGGACATCAGGACCTTTGAGCAGATTACCTTGAGCAAGCAAGTCCTGGGCGATGCGGTCTATTACTTGCAGGATGGCATTAATGTGCAAATAATGAACTACAAAGGCCAGCCGGTCACTGTTGAATTGCCGATCACGGTGGAACTGAAGGTAGCGGATACCGGCCCGGCATTTAAAGGGGATACCGCAGCCGGGGGGTCAAAACCGGCCAAACTGGAGACAGGGCTGGAGGTAAAAGTGCCCCTGTTTGTGGATGTGGGCGATAGGTTGAAGATAGATACCAGGACCGGAGAGTATCTGGAGCGGATCGGCTGATCAGGCATCAGGCAACAGGCAACAGGTAACAGGTAACAGCCTGTAGGGGCGACGCCATGGGTGGTTGGGTGGGGGCTGGGGGTGCGGCTCGCCCGCCCGGCGCCAGAACGCCGCCCGATGCTGGATGCCTAACGCCTAACGCCTATCTCCTATCGGATACTTCACCGAGGCAATGGTCCGCAGCCCCCCGCGTTCCATGTACACGGCTTCTATCGACATTCTCACCGGCTGCAGCAGGTCTACCATGTCTTTGAGTATCCGGTTGACGGCGTGCTCCTGCAAAATGCCGACGTTGCGAAACGAAGTCAAGTAGTACTTCAACGATTTGAGCTCTACCAGGGTCCGGTCCGGGACATATTTGATGGTCAACCGGGCGAAGTCAGGAAGTCCCGTCCAGGGGCAGACCGCGGTGAATTCGCCGGTCTCGTAGCTTACTTCGGTATCCGTTCCCGGGTAGTCAAACACGATGGTTTCCAGGACCGCGGTATCGATCACCTCCTCTTTTTGGGTGTCGAAACGCCTGAGGCTGTATTTGTCTTTTGTTATCAACTTGCCTTTCCGGCCCTCCCTGTGAGACATTGTTTTTGTACCTTATACTCGTGCTAGGCGACCATGCCGGCTTGTGATGGGATTTGTGCCTGTGGCATATATTATCATTTTGGCAGGGCAATCATCCATGATGGCCGGCGAGTAGGGTCAAAGGCTCAAGGCCATGCCTCACAGACTGGGCCGCCTGTGGTACCGGGTTTTCCCTCCATGATGGCCGGCGAGTAGGTCAAAGGCTCAAGGCCATGTCCCACAGGCAGGGCCGCCTGTGGTACCGGGTTTTCCCTCCATGATGGCCGGCGAGTAGGGTCAAAGGCTCAAGGCCATGCCTCACAGGCGGGCGAGCCGCCCCGCCCCACGCCGCTGTCTCGCCCTGGCATCGCCCCTACGTCTGTCACAGCGTCTACAACCGGGGCAACACGAATCTGGCCACCATGGTTTCGATGAGGGCTGCCAGGAACAGGGCGGGAACAACGAATTTCACATAGAATTTCAGGCTTGATTTATAAGCTTGACCCAGGCGCCCTTTTTTTCCACCCAGATAGGCCAGGAACGCGGCCCCGATTTGTAAACCCAGGGCCGCGGCGATAATGACGGCGCTCAATTCCAGTATGCCATGGGGCAAAAGACCAACCAGGGTAAAACCAGGCCCCCTGGTGGCAAGGGAGTGGTTCAATACCACGCCAAGGATAACTCCGTTTATGGTGAGGAAACCGGCGGCAAAAATGAAGGGGATAATGCCCAGCACGATCAGCATCAGGGCCTTGAGGGAATTATTGAGAAATATTACCAGGAACAACGGAAACGAGCTCATCTCCCGGAGCGGCGACAGGCTGCCGCGGAGGTTTTCGCTCAGGGCCAGCGCGGTCTCACCGTACGCATAACGATATCCAGCGAAGACCGACGCCACGAATATCAGCAGTGCCAGGATGACGGCCCACGCCGAAATGGATTTCATGGCTGCGGCTGAAAATACTTTTTCAAACTCTGGCACATCCTTTCCGGGGGTATCCGGCTGAATACCTGCGCGTCGAGCAATTCCATATAAGAGCGGTCACTTACCGCGGACGGGAAGAAGGTGAATCTGGCTATTATTCTGGCGTGACAATAAAACCGGTCTTCGGCTTCTAATTCGGAATGGATTGCCAGATTAAAGCTATGGAACTTGTGTTCTTTAAGGTCCCGGAAGACCATGAGCAAACCCTCGGAGAAGTCCTGGATGTCCGTCTGAGATAGTTCGACAAAAGAACTGGCGCCGCGGAAGATGGCCAGCACATCAAAAAGCCTTCCCTTTGGCGCGAAGGGGACCAGCCAGTATACGTTTCCGGTGGCCCCTGCATACCGTTGACCCTCTTCCTTTTCTTGCTCAATGAGCTCCTCCCAGTAGTTAAGGCCGTGTGTCTCGTAATGGACACGGGAGGCGGCGGCATCGACTTGTTGCCCCGGAATGGGCACCGCGCCCAAGTTTACCTGCAGGTGAGGGTGGGTCATGGTCGCCCCAGCGGCCGCCATATAGTTCCATCCGATGGAGAGATGCTTTGCCCCGGAATCACGCTTGATCACCTCGGCGGCAAAAAGTTTTCCGGCCATAAAAGCATCGCTAAGCAGCAAGAGATCGAAGTCTGCCAACTGCAGGTAGTGGCGCGGCGAAAAGGGTATCACTGCGCTGTACTGGGAGTAGGGCCTGATGTTTGGCACTACAACTGCCTGATTGACCTGCAGCCTCCCTCCGGGAACGATGTCGTCGGGGAAGCGCGGCGTTACTCTGTCCAGGTTACCGGCGCAAAAGGGACAGTTCGGTTGGGGCTGGAGTTCCACCGGGCCCGGGCCATTGAGCGGTGGGTAGTCCATCCCATAGTAAACCAGGGACGACCATCCGGTCAGCGGGTCCTCCCGCACTTCGAGTTGGAACTCGGTCTCCTTGAATCCATTGCCGGGATCGAGGAATCTGGACTTAACGACCCGTTTTTTGAACTCAATAGTCACAGGCTCTCCCTTAATTCAGGCTGTGGGTTGCATAGCGTATGGCCTCCGCCCCGGGGACTGTTCGCTTTATATTATCCGTTTTCGGGCACTGGCGCAAGATGCCGGGCTGCGGTTGGCGCAACCCTTTCGCACAAGCTATCGAAACATCAGGAATACAAGAGCGAGCCGCCGGCTCGCGGCTACGGGCTTAATGTCATAAGTTTTTCATTTTTCGCTACATAATTTTATAACTTGTTCATGAGGCCCTTGTTAATATGACCATAGCTACGCACCGGTAGGTGACATGCCTTTTCGAAAGGCGACCAGGCAGGCGGCATACCCGGTGCGGCAGGCGGAGGCCGCCCCGAGAGAAGGTTGCCGGGGAGCGGTCCGGTTAAACCACAGAAGTAAGGAAACTAGAGGAGACAGCGAGTGGCAATCGAAGTTTGGAGACCCAGAACAGTAACCCCCTTCAGACTCCTGGATGAAATGGAACAGGAAATGGAGCAAATGATGAGCCCGTCGATGATCAGCCCGTTGCGCCGGTTGTGGCGGCGGTGGCCGGGCGACGGGATGGCTCTAGCTCCGGACATTGACCTGTACGACAGGGAAGACAAATTCCTCATGCGCATGGACCTTCCGGGGGTCAAAAAGGAAGACATCGACATCTCCATGGTGGGCGATACCATCACCGTCAAGGGAGAGCGAAAGAGGGAAACCGAGATCAAGGATGAGGAATACCGGCGCAGCGAGGTTTGTTATGGCGCTTTCTCCCGTTCGGTTACCCTGCCCGGAAGTGTCGATGCCAGCAAGATCGAGGCCAACCTCAGGGAAGGCGTGCTCGAAGTCGTCATGCCCAAAACGGAAGCCGCCAAGCCATCCAAGATCCAGATCAAGGCAAAATAAACCGTTTCCCCGGCAACCTGATCACGGTACCGCATTGCGGACTTATCGCGGATTATTATTTACGATATTGGAACCACGGCGGTTCCCTGGGTTGATGGGACATCAGAAAGGCAGAGATTAAGTCATGAATAACGTTGTCGCCATGGTGCTTGCCGGTGGGCAGGGCAAGAGGATGGATATCCTGTGCGAGGTGAGGCCAAAACCCGCCCTGCCTTTTGCCGGCCGGATGCGGGTGATCGATTTCACCCTGAGTAACTGCATTCATTCCCAAATTGGAAACATAGCTGTTTTGACCGATTATCAAAGGGAATACCTTGGCGAGTATCTGATGCAGTGGAGACGGTCCAACCCGGGCGTCTGCGGCTTTGACACACTGGAACCTCCGCTGGGTTCTTATCGCGGCACGGCCGATGCGGTGTACCAGAACATCGATTACCTGGATAGATTGGACCCGGAAGGGGTGATGGTGCTTGCCGGCGACCACGTCTACGCCATGGATTACCGGCGCATGATGGCTTTTCACCGGGAGACCGGAGCAGATGTTACTGTCGGCGTTATGCGGGTCCCCCTGGCAGAGGCGAACCGTTTTGGCATCGTTACCCCTGACGCCCAGGGGCGGATCGTGGATTTCGCCGAAAAACCAGCCATTCCCGCAAGCAACCTGGCCTCCATGGGGATCTACATTTTTAAGACCCGGGTGTTGCTGGACTACCTGGAGAAGGACTACCGGGACGAAGCTTCCAGACACGATTTCGGTTATTCCATCATTCCCTGGATGATCCAGAGACAACGCGCTTTCGCCTATCCCTTCGATGGTTACTGGAGGGACATAGGCACCGTGGAGACCTATTTTGACACCCACATGGAACTGATTTGCCATCTTCCTCCCTTCACTCTCAATGATAATTGGCCGGTGCTTACCCGTGACCGGGAGGTCCAGCCGCCGCGCATCTCCGAAACAGGCGTGGTAAAACATAGCCTTGTCGGTCCGGGTTGCCTTATCGATGGCCTTGTCGAGAATTCAGTCCTGTCGCCCGGCGTCGTCGTCGGCCCGGGGGCCGTGGTGCGCAACTCGGTGGTGATGGAACGGAGCGTTGTCGGGAAGGGAAGCCTGGTGGACCGGTGCATCCTGGACGAAGGGGTCAGGGTGGGGAATTGCTGCTATGTGGGACGGGGGACCAATTCTATCCAGATGGGCTGGGGCATCACCCTGGTCGGCAAGAGCGCCACCGTACCGTCCTGGACGGATGTCGGCCGGAACTTGAAGGTGCTGCCGGAGGTTGATCCCGCTTCAGCTACGGCGGAGGCCGAGTCCGTTATTTCCCCATGGGCGCGCGGCTAAACCAGTTTCCTCTCCCCTGGCGGGAGAGGATTAAGGTGAGGGGGAAGAGTGGCTAATGCTAAGCCAAACCTGGTAGTCATCGAGCGGGTACAGGGAGAGCTGGCGGCCAGGGTCATTAAGGGACACCTTGAAAGCGAAGGGATACCGGTGGTGCTCTCGTACGAAAGCGCCGGAGTGGTCATGGGGGTCATCATTGACGGGCTGGGAGAGGTCCGGATCATGGTGCCCGAAGCCATGGCCGAGCGTGCCCGGGAAATAATAAAGCCCGGAGCTGTCAGCGAGGAGGATTGATGGAGCGGGTGATGGGATTCGAACCCACGACAGCCTGCTTGGGAAGCAGGAACTCTACCACTGAGTTACACCCGCCCGGGCAATGTTCATTGTAACCATTGTAAGCCGGGTTTGCAACCGGGATTTTGGATTTACTGCTTCGGACTTGGTCCGTAAAGGAGATAGCAATGCACGCCATGACTGCGGCAAATTTGCGAAATGCCCATGCCGGGGAATCAATGGCCCACATGCGTTACATGGTCTGGGGCGAGGTGGCGCGGAAGCAAGGCTATGCCAATATCGAACGGCTGTTTCAGGCCATCTCTTTTGCTGAGACCATCCATGCCACCAACCATTTCCGTGAACTGAAACACCCCGTCGCCGATTCCCTGTGCGCCGCCATGGCCGTGTTCGGGGGTGACAGCACCGCGATGAACTTGCAGGGCGCCATCATGGGGGAAAAGTACGAGATCGACGAGATGTATCCGGCTTTCCTGGAGGTAGCCAGGTTCCAGGGGGAAGAAGCCGCCCAGAGGTCGTTCTACTTCGCCTATTCGGGGGAAAAGACGCATGCCGCCCTGTTTGAAAAAGCCAGGAGCTACCTTGATTCGGCCCAGAAAGACATGGCCCTCGGTCCGGTTCGGGTGTGCTCCAAATGCGGTTGGACCTCGGAAGGCGACATTCCGGACAACTGCCCCATCTGCAACGTCGGTAAAGACAAGTTCCAGACCTTTGCGTGATTGCAGGCCGCGGGTATGGGAATATCATCCGCATCTATCTTGGCATTATGACAGCGTCTCACAGGCAGAGCCCCCTGTGGTACTGATTATCTCGTTACTTGATACTTGACCTGAGTTGATGCTCCCGGCTGTTGGCCTTATACTTCATTATTAGAAGTATGACTTCAGGCCAGAAGATTCTCGTCGTCGAAGACGACCGGACCCTCCGCAGCGTGCTCCACTATAACCTTTCCAAAGAAGGGTATGATGTCGTTGCCGCCGTGGATGGAATTGAGGCAGTCAATTTGGCCCGGCGGGACCATCCCGCTCTGGTTGTCCTGGACCTCATGCTCCCCGGTCTGAACGGGCTGGAGGTCTGTCGCATCCTGCGCCGGGAGACGGCAGTCCCTATACTGATGCTGACGGCTAAGGCTGAGGAGATGGATAAAGTTGTGGGGCTGGAGATCGGGGCCGATGACTACGTTACCAAGCCCTTCAGCATGAGGGAACTGATGGCCCGCATCCGAGCTATGCTTCGCAGGGTCCAATTGATGGAGACGGTCAAAGAGGCGCCAATGGTCCGCGCCGGGGTAATCGAAGTTGATGTGGCCCGGCACAGGGCAACGGTGGAAGGAAAGCCCCTCGACCTGAGCCCCAGGGAATTTGACCTGCTTTCCTATTTGGTCCGGAACAAGGGATTTGTATTTGGCCGGGACCATCTCCTGGAAAAAATATGGGGATACGATTTCAACGGAAATACCAGGACGGTCGATGTTCACGTGCGCTGGCTACGGGAGAAGATCGAGAACGATCCGGCCAGTCCGCGACGGTTGCTGACCGTCAGGGGCGCCGGCTACAAGATAGAAGGATAGATTGTCTCGCAGCCTCTTCTGGAAAATCACCCTGCCCCTGATTGTGCTCACCCTGGTAAGCATGAGCATACTGGGCTTTACGCTGGTGAGGTCAGCCCGGAGTGCCCAGATTGATTCACTGCGTTCCCATTTGCTCAATGAGGCAAAACTGGTTGCCGATGCCAGCCTTCAGGGGTTTGCCGGCGGCGCCGGCCGCAGTGATGTTCTCGATGCCATCGCCAAGAACACCGGCAAAGAGATAGACGCCCGGGTAACCATTATCGGTATGGACGGCGCCGTCCTGGGCGACAGCCTGGAAGACCCGGCTACCATGGAAAACCAGTCCGGATACCTTGAAATCGCCCTCGCCATGGTCTCAGCTACAGGTGAAAGCACCAGGTACAGCAGCAGTCTTGACCGCGCCTTTATGTATGTGGCGGTCCCGGTAGCAGGACAGGGTAAGGTCCTGGGCATCGCCCGGGTGGCGGTTTCCACCGCCGAATTGGAGAGTTCCGTCAACAGGGACATAAGGACGATTGCCGGCGCCACCGCTCTTACCGCCCTGGTCGTCATCGCCGCCACTGCCCTGATTGCCCGGATGATAACCAGGCCGGTCAGACACGTTACCAGGGCGGTGCGGAAAATAAGCTCCGGGCAACTTGACCAGAGGGTGCCCATAGAAACAGACGATGAACTGGGGCAGCTCGGGCGCGCTTTCAATGAAATGTCGATGAGCGTCAAGAAGATGATGGCAGTGGTCACTGCTGAGAGAAGCAAGCTGTCGACCATTCTTTCCAGCATCGCCGATGGTGTGCTGGTGACCGACCATGAGGGCAATATTATTCTCACCAACGCGGCGATCGAGCGCCAGTTCGGTATTCGGGGTAGCGGGGCGCTTAACCAGCCCTTGATAGAGGTAATACGCGACCACGAGGTATACGAACTGCTCGGGAGGTGCCTCAGCACGGGTGTGGGGCAGACGGCCCAGATCGATTCCGTGGGGGGGCGCTTTTTGAGGGTCATCGCCATTCCCCTCAATACCGGCAAGCCCATGGGGTGCACATTGTTGTTCCAGGACCTGACTGAAATGCGCAGCCTGCAGACGATGAGACGCGAGCTGGTGGGGAACATTTCCCACGAACTAAGGACCCCTCTGGCTTCCCTGAAAGCGATTGTCGAGACCCTGGAAGATGGCGCCCTCGATGACCAGAAAGTGGCCAGGAGCTTCCTTGAGAGAATGGGCGTGGAACTGGACAGGATCATCCAGACCGTGGCTGAGCTGACCGAATTGTCGCGCATCGACACGGGAAAGGCCCAACTGAAGTTGGAGCCGGTCAACATGAATTCCCTGGTAGGTGAGGCCCTTTCCAGCCTCAGCCCCCTGGCGGCGAGAGAAAAAGTGGCCCTGGTTACCGACCTGGCTGAGGATCTACCGCCGGTGTGGGCCGACCGGGAACGGATCCGGCAGGTAGTAATGAACATTGTCCACAATGCCATCAAGTTTACCCCGCCGGGCGGCAAAGCAACGGTTAACACCCGGCGCCAGGGGGATGCAGTCCTGTTCTCGGTATCGGATACCGGTACAGGCATCTCCAAAGACGATCTTCCCCACGTCTTCGAGCGCTTCTTCAAGGCCGACCGGTCTCGCTCGGGTGGGGGGACGGGACTGGGACTGGCCATAGCCAGCCACATCATTCAGGTCCATGGCGGCAGAATATGGGTGGAAAGCGAACAGGGCAAAGGCAGCACCTTCAGTTTCATCCTTCCTTTGCAAGGGGACCCCTTGTAGCTTCGCGCCCGCGGGCAGACACACAGGTGTGCCCCTACGTGCAAGGGCCAAAAGCTTAACACAAATTTAACAAAGCCTTAAAACGGGCTTAAACCCGGGGGTTTAGACTTGGTGGTATGGAGAGGTTTCGTAGTCTATTTTCCGCAGAATTGTCCATCCTGTCCCTGCTGGCTATCTTGTTCGCCGGCCTGATCACCGGTTGTCGTCCCGCGGCCCCGGGACCTTCCGCCCCTGCCGGCGCCGCGCGCCTCAACGGCGCCGGCGCCACCTTCCCCTATCCCCTGTACTCCCGCTGGTTCGATGAATACGCCAGGGTATCCGGCGTTCGGGTCAACTACCAGTCCATCGGTTCCGGCGGCGGCATCCGCCAGATTACTGAATCTACCGTGGATTTCGGCGCCTCCGACGGGATCATGACCCCGGAGCAGCAGTCGGCGGCAGAAAAGAACGGCGGGCCGATCCTGCATATCCCTACCACAGTTGGCGCCGTGGCCGTGGTCTATAACTTGCCGCAGGTTACCGCTCCCTTGAAGCTCAGTCCCGATGTCCTGGCCGATATTTACCTGAAGAAGATCACCAAATGGAATGATTCCCGGATTGCCAGGCTCAATCCCGGGGTGTTGATGCCGGCGACGGATGTCGTGGTAGTCCACCGCTCAGATGGCTCAGGCACGACCTTCATCTTTACCGATTACCTTTTCAAAATCAGCCGGGAATGGAAGGACAAAGTGGGCGCCGCCACCTCGGTGAGCTGGCCGGGGGATGTCGGCGGACAGGGAAATGAGGGTGTCGCCGGCCAGGTGCGCCAGCTTCCCGGCGCCATCGGCTATGTGGAGCTGGCTTATGCTACGCAGACAAAGATGCAGTCGGCGCTTCTGCAGAATGCGGCAGGCAAGTTCGTAGAGCCTTCCCTGGAGGCAGCCAGCAAGGCAGCGGCCGGTGTACCCCTTCCCGATGACATGAAGGTGATGCTTACTAATTCGTCCAATCCGGAGGCTTATCCGATTTCAGGCTTTACCTGGCTTCTGGTCTACCGGGTGCAAAAGGACCGGGTGAAGGGCAAAGCGCTGGTGGATATGTTGTGGTGGGCTATCCATGACGGACAGAAATTGGCAGCGCCGCTGGACTATGCCCCCTTGCCTGCGGATGCGGTAGCCAAAGCGGAGGCCCAGATACGGTCGATAACCTTTGAAGGGAAGCCGCTCTTGCCCTAGCGGCGGGATTTCCATGGCGGGCTGTGAGGGAGTGGTCATCCGTGTCCCCCTTTGAAAAAGGGGGACTAAGGGGGATTTAAAAAAAGTCAATGTCACTGGAAAAGGGTAGCCTCAGGCAACTGAATGGTCCCTTCCCCAGGGGCTGGCTGTCCGGAAGACTGGCCAGCCCGGGCGACGGGATTTTCCGCGGGCTGGCCATCGTGTCAGCCCTGGGCATGGTCGGCCTGTTGCTGGCAATGGTTGGCCTTCTCCTGGAGGCAGCCTGGCCGGCGATAAGCCGTTTTGGCGCCGTTTTCCTTTCGAGTTCCGCCTGGGACCCGGTGCGCGACCAATTTGGCGCCCTGCCGGCCATCTATGGCACGCTGGTCAGTTCGGCTATTGCCATGGTGATATCCATGCCGTTGAGCATGGGGGTAGCCATCTTCCTGGTCGAGCTGGCCCCCCGCTGGTTTCGCAGTTTCGCCTCTTTCATTGTGGAAATGCTGGCGGCCATTCCAAGCGTGGTACTGGGCCTCTGGGCCCTGTTCGTGATGGTGCCGGTGGTGCGCCACCCCATCGAGAGCTGGCTGGGCTCCACACTTGGCTTCCTGCCTCTTTTCCAGGGCCCCCCCCTGGGAGTGGGTTTTCTCGCCGGTGGAATGATCCTGACGGTGATGACGCTGCCAATCATTACCGCTGTCACCCGGGAGGCGCTGGCGGCGGTGCCTTCGTCGCAGCGGGAAGCCATGCTGGCGCTGGGCGCCACCAGATGGGAAGCCATCAGCTATGCCGTCCTGCCCTACGCCCGGTCGGGGATTGTGGCCGCCGCCATTCTTGGCTTTGGGCGCGCCATAGGAGAAACCATGGCGGTAACCATGGTTATCGGAAATGGCTACCAGGTTACCGCCCGGTTGTTCGCCCCGGGCAATACCATGGCCAGCAAGATCGCCACCGAGTTCAACGAAGCCTCGGGCGACATTTACATCGGGGCCCTGGTGGAACTGGCCCTGATACTTTTTGCGGTTACCTTGATATTGAACATCGCGGGACGGCTGCTGGTGCGCAGGCTGGCGGCCATGCCACGAGGGGAGGCCCGGTGGTAAAAGGCGAGCGCTACGCTGCCAGGAAAGCTTTCAATTACCTGATGATCGGCCTGTGCGGCCTGGCAACGCTGGCGGCCGTGGGGGTCCTGCTCATGGTGGTGGGTTATACCCTGAGCCGGGGCATCCCTTATCTTAACCTCGAGTTTATCACTCAAACCGCCCGTCCCCTGGGGGAAGCCGGTGGCGGGATGCGGCATGAAATACTGGGCACGCTGATCCTTATCGGGCTGGCCTCGCTCCTGGGAACGCCAGTTGGATTGCTGGCAGGGATCTTTCTGGCGGAGTATGGCGGTAGAATACTGGGGCCGGCGGTGAGGCTGGTGGCAGATGTCCTCACCGGTGTTCCCTCGATCGTGATCGGTATTTTCGTTTTTGTCCTCATCGTCCGGCCAATGGGAAGTTTCTCCGCCCTGGCCGGAGGCATTGCCCTGGGCATTATTATGCTGCCTGTCGTTGCCAGGACTACCGAAGAGATGATGAAGCTGGTGCCTGGGACTTACCGGGAGGCGGCGCTTGCCCTGGGTGTGCGCCGGTGGCGGGTGATAATGAGCGTGGTGATACCAGGAGCCAGGACCGGAATCGTGACCGGGGTAATGCTGGCGGTAGCGCGCATCGCCGGCGAGACTGCCCCGTTGATATTCACTGCGCTGGGGAACCGGTTTGGTTTTGCCGGGTTGGACCAGCCCATAGGGGCGCTGCCGCTACAGATCTGGCGCTATGCGGTATCTCCCTATCCGTCCTGGCACCAGCAAGCCTGGGCGGCTTCTTTCCTGCTGATCATGCTGGTGCTATTATTGAGCATTCTGACGCGGTGGCTGACGTCACGGCGCTGATCACTCATCGTCTCCTCTCCCCTGGCGGGAGAGGATTAAGGTGAGGGGAAGGTACGGAGAGAACACAATGGCACTTCGATTAGACAACGCAAAGATAGGTCTCAAGCCGCCGCCCCAGGCGGTCGAGGAGATAGTCGTCGACAAGCTCAGCGCCTGGTATGGCCGGCAACGAGCTCTGAAAGATGTCTCCCTGGTCATCCCGCGCAGAAAGATCACCGCGGTCATCGGGCCTTCGGGCTGCGGCAAATCCACCTTCATCCGGTGCCTGAACCGCATGCATGAGGTCATCCCCGGGGCGCGGGTCACCGGGCGCGTGCTTCTCGATGGGGCGGATATTTACGCTCCCGGCGTGGACCCGGTGGTAATTCGAAGGCGCATCGGGATGGTATTCCAGAGGCCGAACCCGTTTCCGACCATGTCTATTTTTGACAACGTGGCCGCCGGTCTCAAGCTTGGCAAGCTGGGGCCGCATAGCCAGCTCAATGAACGGGTGGAACAGGCATTGCGGCACGCGGCCCTGTGGGATGAGGTCAAGGACAAGCTCAAAGACAGCGGGGTGGCCCTCTCCGGAGGCCAGCAGCAGCGGTTGTGTATCGCCCGGGCGCTGGCTGTCGAGCCTGAGGTTATCCTGATGGATGAACCTTGCAGCGCTCTTGACCCGGTGGCCACCCTGAAGATCGAGGACCTCATGAAATCGCTGGTGGAGGAGTATACTATTGTGGTCGTCACTCACAATATGCAGCAGGCGGCGCGGGTCTCGGATATGGCCGCTTTTCTCATGATGGAAGACGACCGCGCCGGGGCGCTGGTAGAATACGGCCCAACGTCCCAGCTTTTTACCAATCCTAAGGATAGGCGGACGGAAGACTATATAACCGGCAGATTTGGATAACGGGTAAGGAAATAGAATGGAAATACGAACGTTCTTTCATAAACGGCTCAGGGAAATCCAGGACAACATCCTGGTTATGGGTAGCATGGTGGGGAAAAACATCTTGCGGTCGGTGGAGGCGCTGAAGGCCCGCGACATGAACCTGGCAAATCAAATAATCAGTGACGACCAGAAGGTTAACCTCACCCGGTTTGAGATAGAGGAAAAATGCATTGAACTGATTGCCACCCAGCAGCCCATGGCCAGCGACCTGCGGACCATAGTGGCCGTCCTGAATATAATAACAGAGCTGGAGCGCATCGGTGATTATGCCGTCGGTATCTCCAGGATTGTCATAATGATCGGGGATGAGCCGCCGTTAAAGCCGTTGATCGACATACCTCGCATGGCGGACCTGACCGTCGGCATGTTGCAGCGCAGCCTGGACTCCTTCGTAAACCGCGATGCCGAAGCGGCCAGGAAGATTCCCGAGGAAGATGATACCATCGACCACCTTTATGACCAGGTATTCCGGGAATTACTTATCTTCATGGCAGAAGACCCGAAGACCATTACCAGGGCCACCCGGCTGATGTGGGTAACTCACAACCTGGAGCGCGCCGCGGACAGGGTGACCAACATTTGCGAGCGGGTGGTGTTCGTAATTACCGGAAAGATGGAAGAAATAGGGGCGTCGAAGTACTAGAGGCGAGGTAGGGGCGAGGCCACGGGGTGGTGGGGCGTTGGAGTGGGGCGGCTCGCCCGCCACGACATCGTTATCGCCCCATCAATTGAATTTATTGGGGCGGGGAACCTGCGCCAGACTGTTCGACTGCTCAGACTGTTTAGACTGCTTAGACTGCTTAGACTGCTTAGACCCACCCCCTGGCGTCGCCCCTACGGGTTGCTTCTCACCTCTGCCACCCGTTTCTCGCACTGCGGCAGCCATTTTTCCAGGCCGCAGGCGTGGCAGCGCCCATAGCGGCAGTCAAGTGTTTCCCGTTCCTTCAAGGTGCAGTTATACTCCCGCCACAGATAGCCCCTGGTAACCCCGGACGAGATATGGTCCCATGGCAGGACCTCGTCTCCGGTTTTTTGCCGCTGCGCGTAGGACGATAGCTCCAGTCCGCACTCGGCGAAAGCCCCGGTCCACAGGCTATAGCTGAAATGCTCGCTCCAGGCATCGAAACCGCCGCCTTTTTTCCACACCGTATGGACCACCCGGCCGAGGCGGCGGTCGCCGAGGGATAGAGCCCCCTCCAGAACGCTGGCCTCGGGATTGCTCCAGGAAAGCTGCGCCCCTGTCTTGCGCAGGCTTTTCCTCACCACATCCTGCTTGCGCAGGAGTTCTTCCGGGGAGTTCTGGGCTACCCACTGAAATGGGGTATGAGGTTTGGGGACGAAGGAGCCGAGGCTGGCTTTTATCTGGGGACGACGGCCGCCGGACTTGCCCCGGAGGGCCATGAGCTTAGTTACCAGGATGGCAATGCCCGACAGGTCTTGTTCCGTCTCCGTGGGCAGGCCGAGCATGAAGTACAGTTTCAGAGAGCTCCAGCCCCGGTCGAGGGCTTCCTGGGCGGTTGCCAGCATCTGTTCGTCGGTGATGGGCTTGTTGATGGCGCACCGCAGTCTCTCGGTGCCGGCCTCGGGGGCAAAGGTGAGGGAAAGCTTCTTTCGCTGGGGCAGGGCTTCCATGAGTTTAACCGAAAAGCTGTCGATCCTCAGGCTGGGCAGGGCAATGGAAAGGTTTTCTTTCTGATAGCACTGGACAAGTTCGCCCACCAGCCGGTCGATCTGGGGATAATCGGAGGTGCTGAGCGATACCAGGGACAGCTCGCGGTAACCTGTATTCCTGAGAAGCTCTCCGGTAGCGGCCACAACCTCTTCAACCGGGCGTTCCCTCGATGGCCGGTAGATGACGCCTGCCTGGCAGAAGCGGCAGCCCCGGGTACAGCCTCGCTGGATTTCGATGGCCGCCCGGTCCTGTATCACCTCGATGTAGGGGACTACCGGCCTGGTCACCGGGGGCGGCAGCTTTTCGATGGTGCGCCGCTTAATCCGCGGTTTGGCCGCCGGAGAAAGGGGTAAAATCTCTTTGACCTTCCCGTCATCATAATCGACTTTGTACAAAGAAGGAACGTAAATGCCCTCGATACCGGCAGCCGCGGCCAGGAATTCCATCCGGGGTGTTCTTGCGCCGGCAGGGGCGTCCGGGTGTTGCGATTTCCACCGCCGCAGCAGGTCGACCAGCTCGACAATGACTTCTTCACCCTCGCCCATGACAAACAGGTCTACGAAGTCGGCCATCGGCTCCGGGTTGAGGCAGCAGGTACCGCCGGCGATGATTATGGGATGGGAGTCATCCCGTTCCGATCCCAGGACCGGGACGCCGGCCAGGTCCAGCGTTTCCAGGACGTTGGTGTAGGTGAGCTCATGTTCCAGGGAAAAGCCGATCATGTCGAATTCCCGGATGGGATGACGGGTCTCCAGGCTATACAGGGGAAGGCCCGACTTTCTCATGGCCGCCGCCATGTCCGGCCAGGGGGTGTAGACCCTTTCGGCCAGGGCATCGGCCCGGGAGTTAACGATCTGGTAGAGTATGGGGATGGCGAGGTTGGAGGCCCCGATTTCATACAGGTCCGGGTAGCAAAGTGCCAGGCGAATCGGTGTGACCTTCCAGTCCTTGATGATTGCGTTCCATTCGCCGCCGGTGTAACGGGCGGGCCTGGTTACCAGGGGGAGGATGGCGTCGAGCTGCTGAGAGGAAATAATCATAGTTAATTTTAACATGTCACGGCCGCACCTGTAGGGGCGAGCCATGGGTAGGGTGGTACGCGTGGTGTGGTGCGGCTCGCCCGCCCGGTCAATGCCGGTGCCCAAAGGCACCTCTGATCGCTCTTAGTTCCGGGGATCAGTGGCGTGCGCAAAAGCGGTTGTCCCCGTATTGTCAAAGCTACAAAAGATGCTATAATTATTTTCAGAAGTTCCCAACTTTGATAGCCGCGGGCGGTCCAGGCTTGTTCAATCCCTGTTTGATTTCAGTGGCATCGGTATTTTTGCATGATAGGCCGGGCTCGCCGAACCAGTTAGGAGACTATGGACAGAATTGACTCTGTTTCCGCCCGGGAGATTCTGGATTCCAGGGGAAATCCTACCCTCGAGGCCTCCGTCAGGCTAAACAACGGTGTGGTTGGCACGGCGGCGGTCCCTTCGGGCGCCAGTACCGGCAAATACGAGGCGGTGGAGCTCCGTGACGGCGATAAGAACCGTTTCCTGGGCCTGGGGGTGTTGAAAGCGGTGAAGAACGTTAACGAAGTGATCGGGCCGGCCATTACCGGCATGTATGCCCTGGGGCAACGTGAAATCGACAGTCTGATGATCGAGCTGGATGGGACGGAGAACAAGAGCAGACTCGGCGCCAACGCTATCCTGGGGGTTTCCCTGGCCGTGGCCCATGCCGCTGCCACCTATAGCAATTTGCCTTTATACTCATTTCTCGGGGGCGAACAGGCACAGGTCCTCCCGGTGCCGATGATGAATATTCTCAACGGGGGCAAGCATGCCGCCCAGTCGGTCGACTTCCAGGAATTCATGATTATGCCCGCCGGGGCCCCAACCTTCGGCCAGGCGATGCAAATGGGCGCTGAGGTCTATCACTCCTTGAAGCAGATACTAAAAACCCGGGGTCTCAACACCAATGTTGGAGACGAAGGCGGATTTGCCCCCCGGCTGGCCTCGGGCGAAGCAGCCATACAGCTCATCGTGGAAGCCATACGAAGGGCCGGCTACACCCCCGGCAAGCAGTGTTTCCTGGCGCTGGACCCGGCGGCCAGTGAATTCTACGAGGAAGACCTGCGCCATTACCATCTCGCCGCCGAAAACAAGAAGTACACCTCCCGGGAAATGGTTGACCTCTATGCCTACCTGGCGGACAAGTATCCTGTCATCAGCATCGAGGATGGCCTTGCCCAGGATGACTGGGAGGGATGGGCGCTGCTGCGCGAGAGACTGGGCGACAGGGTACAACTGGTCGGCGACGACCTGTACGTTACCAACACCCGGCGGATAAAGACCGGCATCGAGAAGAAGGCCTCCAATTCAGTGCTCATCAAACTGAACCAGGTCGGCACCCTTACCGAGACCATGGCTGCCATCGACATGGCCAGGAAAGAGCGCTGGACGGCGGTGATAAGTCATCGCTCCGGGGAGACTGAAGATACCACCATCGCCGACCTCTCGGTGGCTACCAATGCCGGACTGATCAAGACCGGCGCCCCGTGCCGTTCTGAACGGGTGGCCAAGTACAACCGGCTGCTCCATATCGAAAGTGAGCTGGGCCGCAAGGCACGGTATGCCGGCATGGCCGCTTTTTACAATCTCGGGCTCGGCGGTAGCTAGTGGAAATAGTGCCCGGCATACACCGGATAGTCCTGCCGTTGCCCGGTTTCGCCCTGCAGCGGATCAACGTGTACCTGGTCCGCGCCGATGACGGCTGGCTGCTGGTAGATTGCGGGTGGAATGCCCCGGAGCCGGTGAGGGTGCTTAACGAGGCGCTGCGGGAGTTGAACATCGCCTTCCAGGACATACGCCGCATCGTGGTTACCCATATCCATCCCGACCATTTCGGCATGGTCGGCAAACTCACTGAGCAATGCGGCTGCTCGTACTCGATATCTGAAATTGAAGCGGACCTTATCGAAACAAGATACATAGATATGGAACGGTTGCTCGACACGGTAGGAGATTACCTGCGGCAGAACGGCGTTCCCGAGGAGGAGGTGTCCCCCCTGAAAAGGGCTTCACTTCCGGTGCACCGGTTCGTTGTACCGGCAATGCCCGGCGTCAGGTTGAAAGGCGGGGAAGCCATCGAGGCGGGAAAGTTCCATTTCCAGGTATTGCGGACCCCGGGACACTCCCCCGGCCATATCTGCCTGTACGATCCGGCGTCTAAGGTCCTGATCGCCGGGGACCAGGTCCTTTACCGGCAGACGCCCAACGTAAGTCTGCATGCCCAGCAGCGGGGCAACCCCCTCAACGATTTCCTGGGTTCCCTTCGCATGCTCGACCGGTTGGAGGTTTCACTGGTGCTCCCGGGGCACGATGAGATTTCCCGCGACCTTCACGGCAGGGTCCGCGAGCTGCTGGAACACCACGACCGGCGAAACGAAGAGATCCTGCGCATCCTGGACACGGAAGCGAAGACCGCCTATGACATCGCTCCCCGGATCAGTTGGGTCACCAGCATCGCTTCATGGCAAAAGCTGCCTTCCCTGGATAAGAGGTTCGCCGTGCTGGAAACCCTGGCCCACCTTGAGTATTTGACTGCCCTGGGAGAGGTGCACAAGCTGTCTTTTAACGGCAAGACGCTGTACGAGAGAAGATAGAAGACAGAAGACAGAAGACAGAAGTCACCACCCCTCCTGGCCGCAACGACTGACTACTGGCTCCGGCACGCGCAGCATGCCGCTACTGACTACTGATCAAGGAGGAACAATGGCTACCAAAATCGGCATTAACGGTTTTGGCCGTATCGGACGGCTCACCCTGAGGTCCATCCACCGGCATCACTGGAAAGACATCGAGGTGGCGGTGGTCAATGACCTCACCGATACCAAAAGCAATGCACATTTGCTGCGCTGGGACAGCACCTACGGGCCTTTTCCCGGAAAGGTTGAAGCGACCAGGGACTCGATCGTTGTCGACGGCCGCTCGATAAAGGTACTGGCTGAGAAGGACCCGGCCAAAATCCCCTGGAAGGACTATGGCGTTGACATCGTTATCGAGTCTACCGGTTTTTTTACCGACGCGGACAAGGCGGCAGCCCACTTCCACGGTGGCGCCAAAAAGGTGCTGATATCGGCGCCGGCCAGGGGCGAGGACATCACCATCGTTCTGGGTGTTAACGAAAAAAAATATGATCCGGCCAGGCACCGGATCATTTCCAACGCTTCGTGCACTACCAATGGGGTTGCCCCGGTGGTGAAGGTCCTCCATGAGGCCTTTGGGTTCGTCAAGGGCCTGATGACCACCGCCCACTCCTACACCAACGATCAACGCATTCTCGACCAGGTGCATAAGGACCTGCGCCGGGCGCGGACCGCCGCAACCAACATTATCCCGACGACGACCGGAGCGGCGCGGGTAGTCGGCGAGATCATCCCTGAAGTCAAGGGCAAGATCCACGGCATTGCCCTGAGGGTGCCGACGGTCACCGTTTCAATCGTTGACCTGACATGCGAAGTGTCGAGGAACGTAACTGAGGCCGAGATCAATAAGGCCTTCGAGACCGCGGCCAATGGACCGCTGAAAGGGATACTGGAGTATTGCACCGAGGAGCTGGTCAGCCTGGATTTCAAGGGAAATCCTCATAGTTCAATAGTCGACTCATTATGCACCATGGTAGTGGCCGGCAACCTGGTCAAGGTACTTGCCTGGTATGACAACGAGTGGGGATACTCGTGCCGCCTCGGGGACCTGGCAGCTTATGTAATCAGCAAGGGCCTATGACTTCCCCTTTGGTAAAGGGGGACACAGGGGGATTTGGTAGACTTGACCGATACGGCATTCGAACGTAGCATCACCGCCCTCACCGCGCTGGTAATCCTGGGGATCATCGCCGGGGTCCTGACCGGGGTCAGCCTGGTCCTGTTAATAATAGCGGCCATAGTGGTGGAATTCGGGATAGGCGGCTTCCTGCTCCACCTCTGGGGAAAGTCTTATATGAGCCGCCGCTAATCGTAGGGTGGGTTAAGCATGCAGGTAGTTCCCCGGGAAAATTCTCTATCCGTTCAACTGGCCCCGCGCAACCGGCGCGGGCTGCTTCTCAAGAACCCGGTGATGGCCGCATCGGGGACCTTCGGCTACGGGCTGGAATATGCCGAGATCATGGATATCCAGCGCCTGGGGGCCATCGTCTGCAAGGGGACTACCATTCAAAGCCGGGAAGGAAACCCGCAGGTCCGGTTGGCCGAAACAGCCTGCGGCCTGCTCAACTCCATCGGTCTTGAAAATATCGGTGTAGACCGGCTGATAAAGGAAAAGGCCCCCGTCTGGGCCTCGTGGCAGGTGCCGGTAATAGTTAATATTGCCGGCGAATCCATAGCCGATTATCGCCTGCTGGCCGTCAGGCTTGATGGTGTGCCCGGCATTGCCGGTCTGGAGATAAACGTGAGCTGTCCCAACGTTGAGTCGGGTGGCATGGAGTTTGGCGTCAGAGCGGCGTCCACCGCCCGGATCACGGCCATGGTCAGGTCGCGGACCGACATGCCCCTGATCGTGAAACTGTCTCCCAACGTGACCGACATCGTGTCCATTGCCAGGGCCGCGGTCAAAGAAGGGGCGGATGCCCTGTGTATCATGAACACCCTGAAAGGTATGGCCATCGACGTCGCCGGAAAGAGGCGGCTGCCCGGATATGGCTCAGGAGGCCTTTCCGGGCCGGCGATCAAACCGGTGGCTTTGTACCTTGTCTATTCGGTGACCCAGGCAGTGGATGTGCCGGTAATCGGATGCGGCGGGATTGAAAAACTGGAGGATGCCCTTGAGTTCCTGGCGGCCGGCGCCAGCGCCATCCAGGTCGGCACAGCTAATTTCACTAATCCGCTGGCTACCATGGAGTTGCTCGATGCCCTGACAGGATATGTGACCAGGAACGGCATCGCGGACATCCAGGAACTGGTCGGTGTTGCGCACCGGTGGTGACGCCCTGGCATGCCCTGACCCCGGACGAGGTTTTCAAGGTCCTTGGTTCCAGCGATGCCGGGCTTGATGAAGCGGAAGCGGGCAGGCGGCTGATTAGCCATGGTCCAAATGCCCTGCCTGAGAAAGCCAGAACGCCGCCGGTCATCGTTTTCCTGCGCCAGTTTGCCAGCCCCCTGATCTATGTTCTTCTTTTTGCCGCCATTGTTGAAATTGTCATTCTGAATAAGCCGTTGGACGCGGTAGTGATCCTGGTGGTGGTCGTGTTGAACTCGGTCATCGGCTTTTTCCAGGAACGCAAGGCGGAGCAAGCCATGGAGGCCCTGAAAAGGATGGTGGCGCCCATGGCCGCGGTCCGTCGCCAGGGGCGCATTGCCAGGATTCCGGCGAAGGACCTTGTACCCGGCGACATGGTGGTTTTCGAGGCCGGGGACCGGGTGCCTGCCGACGCGCGGGTGATCCAAAGCGCCGGACTGCGCGTGGACGAGTCGCCGTTAACCGGCGAATCGGCCCCGGTGGACAAGAACGCCCGCGTCCTGCATGAGGCGACCACCCTGGCCGACCGGACCAACATGGTCCATATGGCCACGGTGGTCGGAGGTGGCAGGGGAATGGCCGTGGTAACGGCCACCGGCGGCAACACCGAAGTTGGCAAAATAAGCGCCAGCGTCCAGGAGGTGAAACACCCGCCGACACCTCTTCAGGTCAGTATCGCCCGGCTGGGCCGTTACATCGGCATCATTGTTGTCTTCATCATTCTGGTGCTGGTCGCCCAGGGGGTCGTGGGAGGATATACCTTCGCCGAGATGTTCACCCTGGGCATTGCCGCCGCGGTTTCGGCCATACCGGAGGGGCTGCCGGTCATGGTCACCGTGGTACTGGCCCTGGGAATGAGGCGGATGGCGCGGCGAAATGCCATTGTCCGCAAGCTGGCCGCGGTTGAGACCCTGGGGACTGCCAGCGTCATTTGTTCCGACAAGACCGGCACCTTCACCGAGAATGAAATGACCGTGAGCCTGGTCTATCTTGACGGCAGGCGCATCGAGGTAACCGGCGAGGGTTACCGGCCCGAGGGCGAATTCGTCGAAAATGGCGCCAGGATAGACCCGCTTACCGACCCGCAACTGGCTATGGCCCTGCGGGCCGGGGCGCTGTGCAACAATTCAATCGTTCGTCATGAAAAGGGGACATATTCCCTGTTGGGAGACCCCACCGAAGGCGCCCTGTTGACCCTGGCAATGAAAGCGGGGCTGGATATCGGGGCCTTGCAAAAGGAGTTTCCCCGGGAGGTTGAACAGCCTTTCGAGAGTGAAAGGCGGTTTATGGCGACCCTGCACCGCATCGCCGCCCACGAGGGAGGCATTACCTTTGTCAAAGGCTCCATCGACCGCGTGCTCGAAATGTCCAGCCACATTTTCAGCCGCGGCGAGACCAGAGAACTTACCCTGGAGGTGAGGTCCACGATTGAACTCGCCAATGAGACCATGGCCCTGGAAGCCCTGCGGGTAATAGGCCTGGCCTACCTGGAATGCCCTCCGGAGAGAAAAGAAGACCTGTGCCTGGAAAACAAAGACCGGCGGGCGGTCTTTCTCGGTCTTGCCGGCATGATGGACCCTCCCCGCAGCGAAGCGAGGGGCGCCGTGGCTGCCTGCGGCGATGCCGGGATCAAGGTGGTGATGATCACTGGCGATCACAGGACCACCGCCGCCGCTATCGGCCGGCAACTCGGCCTCCCTGAAGGGGATACCGTTACCGGTGCTGAACTCGACAGGATGTCCGGAGAGGAGCTTAAAGCCAGGGCCAGCAACATTTCGATTTTTGCCCGTGTCGAGCCGCTACAGAAATTGAAAATAGTCGATGCCTACAAAGCCAGCGGACATGTAGTGGCCATGACCGGAGACGGAGTCAATGATGCCCCGGCATTGAGGGCGGCCAATATCGGCATAGCCATGGGTATCAAGGGAACGGATGTGGCCAAGGAGGCTGCGGACATGGTGCTGGCGGACGACAATTTTGCTTCCATCGTGGCTGCTGTGGAAGAAGGACGGGTTATCTTTGACAACATCCGGCGGTCCATCTTCTTCCTGCTGAGCACCAACCTCGGGGAGTTGTTTACCTTGATGACCGCCCTGGCTATCGGGCTGCCACTGCCGGTGGTGGCGGTGCAGGTGCTGTGGATAAACCTGGTAACCGATGGCGCCTGCACCATACCCCTGGGGATAGAACCGAAAGCCCCGGGGGTGCTGAAACGCGTGCCGCGGGGGGCGGCCACGGGGATAACCTATCGCGGCATGTGGTTGCGCACGCTATTCCTGGCGGTGGTGATGGCCGCGGGGAGCATCTGGCTTTTCCAATGGCAGCTTTCCCGAAGCGGCATCGAACAGGCGCGGACCATTGCTTTCTGCGCCCTGGTGGCCTTCCAGTGGGCCAATGCCCTGAATGCCCGCTCCGAAACGGACTCATTGTTCAAGTTGGGATTGTGGGGTAATCGCTGGCTGCTGGCCGGAATAGGCCTGGCCGTGTTGCTCCAGCTTGCCGTGGTCTACGTGCCCGGACTGCAGACCCTTTTCTACACGGTGCCCCTCAGGGCCGGCGACTGGCTGCTCATCGCCGCAACGTCGCTGAGCATAATAGCGGTCGAAGAGGTTCGAAAGCGTATTGCGCCTGGCCTGTTTCTCTCCGGGCGCTGACCCCTCGTAGGGGCGATGCCAGGGGGTGGATGGGTGTCGGGGTGAGGCGGCTCGCCCGAAGTCTCCTCTCCCCCACGCGGGATACCCTCACCCTGTCCCTCTCCCGTCGAGGGAGAGGGGACCACGCGGTACCACCACCCCGATGTGACATGGCCCTACGTAATGTCGGCGGTCAGCCCCTGGGCCAGCTTGATTTCCGGGCTGCGGTTCACCGTCCAGGCGATTCGATGCGTTATCACATCGATGAGGGTCGACGCCGAAGGCAGTCCGCTGCCGCTCTTTTTCAGTCCTCCAAACGGAAGGTGCACCTCCGCCCCGATAGTCGGCAGGTTGACGTAGCCCACTCCGAACTCGCATTCATCCTTCAGATAGGCTGCTTTGCGGAAGTCTTCGGTGATGACCGAAAGGGCAAATCCGTATTCGGTATCGTTGTATATGTATGCCGCTTCATCCAGTCCTTTGAAGGGAATGATCGCCACGTGGGGGCCAAACACCTCCTCCCTGATGCACCTAATCCCGGGACGGTCTGGCGTCTGGTAGACAAATGGGGATAGGAAATAGCCCTTCTCGAAGCCGTCTCGGGACAGCCGCCCGCCGTTCAGCAGCACCTCCACCCCTTCTTTCTTGGCCAGGTCGTTGTAATACATCACCTTGTTCATCCCCGCCTGGCTGACAAGCGGCCCCATGAAACTCTTTGGGTCGAGGGGATCGCCTACACTGACCCGGCCGGCGGTCTTGACGAAGGCGTCCCGGAACAAAGGCAGTATCTTTTCATCGACGATGAGGCGGGAAGCGGAGGTGCAGCGCTGGCCCGCCGTCCTGAAGGCGCTGATGATGGAGGCATTGACCGCAATTTTCAAATCGGCGTCTTCGGCGACTATGATGGCGTTCTTGCCCCCCATTTCGCAGGCGGCCATCTTGTTGTAGTCTTTGGCTGCCATTTGCCGGATGCGGGAGCCGACATCGTAAGATCCGGTGAAGAGGATGACATTTACATCAGGATGACTGGCCAGCGGCCACCCCGCCTCCTCGCCATAGCCGTGGACCATGTTCAGGACCCCCGGTGGAAGGCCAACCTGGTGAAAAATCTCCACTATCTTCTGTCCCATCAAGGCCGTCTCTTCGGCCGGTTTGAACACAACCGTGTTTCCCTCCAGGATGCTGGGTATGATCAGCCAGATGGGAATGGCGAAGGGAAAATTCCACGGGCTGATGGCGGCCACCACCCCCTTGGGACGCCGCAGCAGATAGGCGTCCTTTTCCGGTATCTCCGAGGCCAGGACATCCCCGTTGGGCATGCGGGCGCGGCCAAAGACAAACTGGGCCATGTGGATGCCTTCGATAACGTCGGCCCTGGACTCACTGATCACCTTGCCGCTTTCGCGGGCCAGCAGTTCCGCCAGAGATTCGGTCTGAGCTTTGACAACGTTAGCAAAATCCCAGAGGTACTCGGCGCGGCGAAGGCGGGACAGGCTGCGCCAGCCGCGATATGCCTGCTTGGCGGCCTGGACCGCGGAGTCAACATCCGAGGCGTCGGAACGGGGGAAAACGCCGATAACCTCATCGGTGTTTGCCGGATTTCTGGTTTCGAAGGTAGCGCCCCTGGCGCGGACCCATTCTCCATTGACGTAGTTCGATGCTTCCACGGCGGCCTCCTTGACTATCGCATTGGGCATTAGGCTTTCAATTCCCCTCTCCCTCGATGGGAGAGGGTTAGGGTGAGGGTGAAATTTGTACGCCTGATTAGGATGATATCTTCGGAATGAGGCAAAATCAATGGGAGACGACAAAAATTAGTAGAACTACCTAATAGAGTAGCTCGTAGGGGCGAACCTGTGTGTTTCAGATCGCAAAACCCTCCTGGATCTGGTGAGGATCGAAAGGGATCTGTCGGAAGCCCTGGCTATCAAGGTGGATTTGCTGACAGAAAAGTCTATCAGTCCATATTTGATTAGGGCCATAAACAAAGAGGCCAAGGTGGTCTTTGGGTGAAGACGGATGATTCCTTGTATTTAAGGCACATGAAAATCGCCTATCATCGCGAGACCCAGTTTACCTCCCCCTTTCGCAAAAGGGGAATACAGGGGGATTTTGCCTGTTTCTTAAATCCCCCTTAGTCCCCCTTTTTCAAA
>CAZFEA010000004.1:26279-27589 GCA_964518085.1 uncultured Dehalococcoidia bacterium | reverse complement strand
AGGCCGAAGAAGTCGATCCCTCCGGGAAGGTCAGTGGGACCGGCGGCGAAGGGGTCAAACTGCCAGCGGATCGAGCCGCCGTGCAGGTGCTCCACGTGGAAGCGCTCCGAGCCGGCATGGACGATGCGCCGCTTGGTGGGGTCGCCCAGGTAGCCCCTGGGCGTGGGCGTGGGCACGTCGCCAAACGTGTAGGAGCCATAGTTCTGGGAGTTGTCTACATGGCCCAGGACCTCTTCGACCAGTTCCTGCCGGTGCAAGAAAGGCTCGGAGCGGTAATTGATGGCCCGCCCGGCGGGGCGGTAGGCCCCCTCGTTGAGGTCGTCGTTCAGCGGCAAAGGGCTACCATCTTTGCCCAGGACCCTGAAGCTTTCGTCGCCGACTTCGTGGTAGATGATGGTGTCTTCGCGGAAGTCCTTGCCCGAAGGGTCGACAATGATGGCTTCCCAGCCGCTCTTCAAAGGCTGGCCGTTAATCGGGTTCAGCCAGACTGAACCCTTCGGCTGTACGTTGAGCGTCCCGAAGAGGCCGTGCGCCATCTGCTGGCGCATGTCGTCGCCCAGGCTGCTGAAGACATAGGCGCCCTCAGCGTTGCGCCGGTCCGGGATGAACCAGGTGTACCTGATGGATTGACCGGGGGCAACGGTGGTGTCCGGATTCAGGCCGGCGTTGGAGCCGGCCGAGGTCTTCGGATCAAGAGGCAGACCATTGATTTGCATGCTTGCCCTGCCGGAGCGCAGCCGGTTGGTGAAGTTGATGACCACGGTATCCCCGATATTCGCCCGGACGACCAGGGGCTGAATGGGGTCGTCCCGTAGACCGATGCTCACCCTGTCCGGGAGCGGCTTTGCTTCCTGCTGGCGGACCGCCGGGATATTTTCATCCAGCACGAACATCTTGCCTCCCGGGTCGTGGTCGCCAAAGCGATTGAGGGTGATGACCACGTCAATGGCGGAGATGTTGAACTCTCTGACCGGGCCTGCCTGGCCGTGCACCGGAGGCGCCGGCAGCAAAGAGGCGGCCAGCAACAGGAGCAACAGCAAGTTGCAGCTGGCGCGTATTTTCGTAACAATGCGATGTTTCATTGTCGGCCTCTCACAGATGCTTATTATTGAACCCCATTCATATATTGCGCTTAAGCGGGATAGCTTTCTATCCGTAGAACCGCGTAAATTGGATTAGTTATACGTAGTTTTACGTATAAAATCTGATGGTAGTGGCCCTTATTCCGCAGGAGAGAGCCACGGCGGGCGCCGGCGGCGTAGTGGGGGCGGCCAGCCCGCCGGCCGGTAACAGGTGACAGGCGTCAGGTA
>CAZFEA010000004.1:4424-26179 GCA_964518085.1 uncultured Dehalococcoidia bacterium | reverse complement strand
AACAGGTGACAGGCGTCAGGTAGCAGGTCCGTAGTGGCACGCTGCGCGTGCCGGGGGGGGGAACCCCCGTAGCCGCGGGCCGCTGGCCCGCTCTTGCACTTCCAACAATGGGATAGCGGCCATGCCCGGACCTGATGCCTGTTGTCTGTCACCTGTTGCCTCCACGGCACGCGCCCGGACCCCGGGCGGGCGAGCCGCCGCCGCCTCGCACCTCTGCCTCCCCTGGCTCGCCCCTACCAAGTATGGCCCGCGCCAAAGGCACAGCACGCCGTGCCGCTAGCCGCAGGTTGAGCAATTGGTCGAGGAGCAGCCCCCGCAGGAGGACCCGCCGCCGGCGATGGGCATCGAGGCGCCGGAGGCGCTTTTCCCTATGGCAGCAAAGATCGAGAGCATGCGCCGGCCAGGAGCGTGACACTTTTCACATAAAGCCGGGTCATCGGCCCGGCTGGCGGGGCGAAGTAGCTCGAATTTTGTCTTACAGTTGGGACAGGCATATTCGTAAACAGGCATTTTGTTATCTCGCAATAAGATTCTCGCTTAAATTCTATCAGAAAAAAAGAAGAAAGACAGAAAATAGAAGATAGAAGACAGAAGCCCCGCCCCGTCCCCTTTCGGCCTGACCAGTCGGCTCTGACTGACCAGTCGGTTCTGACCTGGCTCCCTCCGCGTCCTCTGCGGTCAGAGAAAACATGTTGCTGATCTAAGGTTTGATGCTGATAGCTTTATGAAAACCTGTGTCTTCTGTCTTCGATCTTCTATCTTCTGTCTTCTGACTTCTGACTTCTATCTTCTGTCTTCTGACTTCTGTCTTCTGTGCCGGGAACTTTTCAGCATCGTTTCGCGTATCATATAAGCAGAAGGCCTTTCAAGACCACGGACCTGCAATGACCGACCAGGAAGCCATAAAGATGTGCCAGGGAGGCAATCGCGATGCCTTCCGGCACATAGTTGAGACGTACCAGCATGTCCTGTACGGCACCGCCTGGCTTATGACCAGGGACGCGGCCATAGCCGGGGACATGGTCCAGGAGGCGTTCCTGTCCGCCTGGCAAGGCATCCGCGGTTTTCACAATGGACGGCCGCTGAAACCCTGGCTGGTAAGGATCCTGGTCAACAGGGTGCTGAGTGATCGAAGGCGACCGGCGGCAGCCACCATCCCCTTGAACGAGGCCACCGGCGGCATCCCCACCAATCCCGGGTTCATCAGGGAAACCGACGATAAGGACCAGATTAGCCGGGCCCTGGACCAGTTACCCGAGGACCACCGGCAGGTGGTCATTCTGAAATATTTTTCCGATCTTTCCATTGCTGAAGTAGCGGCGGTGGCCGGCTGCCCCGAAGGCACGGTCAAGTCCAGGCTCAACCGCGCGCTGGAGCACCTTCGCCAGGTTCTGGAGGGCAACTGACATGCCGGCAGACTACTCAAAGGAAAACAGCCCCGTGAACAAAGTGGAACAGAAACTGACCCGCTATTTCGAGTCTGAGCGACAGAGACTGAAGGCCCCTGACGACCTGTGGTCCAGGATCGAGACCCAGCTTGAGCCAGCCATGAGAGAAGCCAGAGCAAACGCCGATGAGCCGGGCTCGCAAGCTATCAACGAAAATGTTGTCTCACAGGCAGGGCCGCCTGTGGTACCGGTTGTTTTCCAGGGAAACGCCGATGAGCCGGGCTCGCAAGCTATCAACGAAAATGTTGTCTCACAGGCAGGGCCGCCTGTGGTACCGGTTGTTTTCCAGGGAAACGCCGATGAGCCGGGATCGCAAGCTATGAACGAAAACGTTGTCCCACAGGCAGGGCCGCCTGTGGTACCGGTTGTTTTCCGGGGAATGCGCGCCAGGGGAATTTCCTGGCTGTTCCGGCAATGGCGGCTGGCCGGGGCGGCAGCTGCGGTACTGGTCATGCTGGTTGTTTCGGCTACGGTGCTCACCATGATGAGCAGACAGGATGGGGCAATCACCACTCCTCCCCTCACGGCGCCTGAGATGCTCACCGCTTCCCCCGCCCCGGTGTTCGGCGCGGCGCCCCGCGGCTTTGAAGGAGACAAGGGAACTCCTGTGGACCAAGCGCCTGATGACGTGCCGCAGACTCCGTTTCCGGTGACGGCGGCTCCGAAGGCAGCCGGGACCACAGCGCCTATCAGGGCGGCGCCCCCGCCGGGGGTCGCCGGGCCGGCGGGACCCCCGGGAAAGGAGGGGGCTGAACCCAGGGCGGCAACGCGCGCCCCCGGTGTCACACCCAAGCCCGTGCCCCGGCCCCAGGCCACCGCCCCGCCGCAGGCCGCGACCCCGGGGGCGGCTGCCCCATCGACACTCGCCGGCGCCCGGCGACAAATAATGTCCACGGCCAGTGTTTCCATCGAAGTCAAAGATGTCGGCGGGGCCCTGGAAGAGCTGCGGGCCATGGTGGAAAGCCTTGGCGGCTTCATCGGGCAACTATCGCGCTCGGACCGCGCCGAACAGCAGCAGGCCACAGCTACCGTGCGCCTGCCCCAGGAGCAATTCTCGACAACGCTGTCGCGACTGGAATCGCTGGGCAAGATTCAGGACCGGGCTTCGAAGATCGAAGACGTTACCGAACGTTTTATCGACCTTGAAGCCCGTCTCAAGACACTCGAGCGCCAGGAGCAAAGCATCCTGGCGTTGCTGGAAAAGACGCAGAGCGTGTCCGAGGTGCTCGCCATCGAAAGGGAACTGGCCCTCACCCGGGGCGAGATCGAGCGCGTCCAGGGACAGCTAAATTCCCTGAAACGCCAGGTGGAGATGGCAACCATCACGGCAAACCTGTTTACCCTCCGGTAAAGCCGATCCCAGCGCCTTCGGCATCGTTCATGCAGGTTGCCCGGGTTGTCCTCAGTATCGATAACGTCACTTGTAACTTTCGATAATCTTCTGCGATACCCTGGTCATCTCGCTCATCACCCTGGTGTAGTCTTCTCCGCCAGGGTATATCTTGAGCTCCTGCGGCGGGATCAGGCCGGGAGGCACTATTCCTTCGATTGGCGTATCGACCCTCGTGCTAGGGTGCCCGAAACCCCTGGTGAATACCGTGAGGCCCTCTTTGCTCAAGAGCCAGTTGGCAAAGACCCTGGTGGCGTTGGGGTGTGGAGATACTTTAGGTAGTGCCAGGTTTCCGCCAACGGTATTGTATACGCTGCCTTCCTTCGGCCAGACCGGGGCCACCGGAGCCCCGACCGACAGGAAACTGGCGATCTCTTTGGAGTCGATGCCAACCCCGATGGCATAACGGCCCCGGGCTACCCACTCCATCTGGAGCCGCAGGTCCCGGGTGATGGTGGCTTCATTCTTAAGAAGACCGCGCAAGAGGTTGTTGCTCCTCTCGGTGTCATTATAGACGTAGGCCGCCAGCAACGAGAAGAAGCCGTTGGCAGCGCCCGGCCTGGTAGGGTCGGCCAGGGCGATGTTCTTGGCGTATGCCGGTTTGACCAGGTCTTCCACACTGGTAATTTCTCCGATCTTGACCTTCTCGGTGTTGATACCAATGTAAGGCATGGCGGTGGCGATCAAGTCTACGACATGCCGGTCCTTGTCGCTCCACGGTATCGCCCCAACCTTATAGCTCTTTGGGTCGAGCACCTCCGGGAGGATGAAGGTGCCTTCCAGGGGCCGCAGCAGGCCCGCCGGCTTCATGTTGAACATCAGTGTCGTCCCGCCGGTTATGAAGGCATCGGCCAGGAAGATACCAGCATTGTTTTCTTGCCGCGCACGGGACCACACCTCATCGCCCCGGCTGAGGGCGAGCACGTCAAGGGTGATGCCAAACTTTTCTTTGAAGGCCCTGGTGATGAGGGTCCTGGTCTCGGGGTTCACGTTCGAGTACACCAGTAGTTCGCCTTCTTTCCTGGCTGCGGCCAGTATGCCGTCCCAGCTATCCGGGGCTGGGGCGGGCCTGGCAGGAGCTTCTTTGGTCTGTGCCTGCCCGGGCAGCGAGGGCCCCGGCTGGCCGGACGTGCAGGCCGTTGCCACCAGGGTGAGGACGGCCAAACAGAGCAATAACCATTTGATGAACCTCATTTTGCCTCCTGTAAGGGAAGTTAATGGACAAAGACAGAATACAAAATACAAAAAAATACGGAGAGGCTTCTGCCTTCTATCTTCTATCTCCTGTCTACTGTCTACTGGCTACTGTCTACTATCCGCGCAACGCCCCGATAACCTCAGCCGAACTGGTGAGATAGCCAAAGTTGATGGACAGCACCCGCTTGGTGGCCTCCATCCACTCATCGAAGCGCTCCCAGACGCAGTCCTCGAGCAAGATGCAGCGGAAATCCCGCATGTAGGCTTCTCTGAAGGTGGTCTCGACACACACGCTGCCGGTGACACCGGCAAACAGCAAGTTCTCGATGCCCAGGTTGCGAAGGATAAGCTCCAGGTCGGTCTGGTAGAAGGAGTTGAATTTATGCTTGCTGTCCATGACCACATCGCCGGCCTGGGGCGCCAGCTCATCCAGTATCTCAGCGTTCCAGGTGCCCCTTATCAGGCCTCCCAGCTTTTTGCCCGCCGGACCAACTTTGGCGCCGATAGTGACCGGCAGACCGTTGCGAAGGTAAAGAATTTCCCGGTGCATCCTACCCATGTCGGCCAGGTCTTCCCTGTGATTGGTTTGAGTGTAGACGACCTTAACTCCGGCCCGGCGGCAGGCAGCGGCCGCTCCGGCTATGGGCGGTATTATTCTTCGCGCTCCGGCAAGGTCGAACTTCCTGGCGGCGAACATCCCATCGGGGTGGATGTAGTCATTCTGCATGTCCACGATCAGCAGGGCAGAACGTTCCTCGTCAAGCTCTAATCGCCCCGAGGCCAGCGCATAATCGGGATACATGTTTTTGCGAAAGGTAACGTTAAGCTGCATTCGTTATACACCTGGCGTCCGTTGCATCATAGGGCATTTATAACATGAAGCCGAAGGCGTGTCAAATAACGGAGATTGGGGATTTCTCCATTCGCTTCGTTCGCGTCCATTCGCGTTTATTCGCGGTTAATCACCGGCGGCTGATTGCCAGCGCACCTGCCCGCCGATGATGGTCATCACAACTCTTATATCTTTAAGTTCTTCGGGCTGGACCGCGGTGGGGTCCCGGTCCAGGAGGACCATGTCGGCCAGCTTGCCGGGGCTAAGCGTGCCTTTGTAGCTTTCTTCACAGGCGCTGTAGGCAGCATAAGCGGTATAAAGGGATAATGCCTGCTCGACCCCGACGGCTTCCCCGGGCAGGAGGTTTTGCCCGCTCCGAGAGGTGCGGGTTACGGCGGCACAAATGCCGGTCAGGGGGTCATTGGGGACCACCGGGGCGTCGGAGCCGGCGGCTACCGGGATGCCCCGGTTCACCAGCGTTCCAATGCGATAGAGGAAAGGCTGGTACTGCTGCGGCACCTTCGCCAGGTAACGGTCGCCGCTGTAGTGGATGAATGCCGGCTGGGTGACCACCACTATGCCCGCCGCCTTGATCCGGTCCACCAGGTTGTCCGGGCATACCGAGCAGTGCTCGATGCGGTGGCGGAACATGGGTTCCCTGGGTTCTTTGAGTTCGTTGGGTTCTTTGCGTCTCCCCACCCGTGAAACCACCCCCACAGGCGGGGACGCCTGTGCCACCGGGGCATTTTCCACAGGCGGGGACGCCTGTGCTACCGGGGCATTTTCCACAGGCAGGGATCCGCCGCAGGCGGATGCCACCCGTTCAATGGCGGTCACCGCGGCTTCAATGTCTTCGGCCTCGATGGCGTGGATGGCCATTTGAAATCCCCGGCGATGGGCCTTCAGCGCTATCTCCTCCAGTTCCACTTGCGAAGGATAGAGCCGTCCGGTGGTCCGGTCCAGCATCACTTTCAGACAACCGAGACGCAGATTCAGGTCGCCGTAGCCCGGCATCATCCGTTGCCCGGCCAGCTCCGGCAGGGCGTCCCGTCCGGCCATCATGGTCACCCGGGGGGCGAAAGCGCCGCTGCTTTTCACATGCTGCAACAGCCGCCATTGCCTGAGGTCGTTGTTCGAGCCGGCCTCCTGGACGGAGGTGATGCCAGCCGACAGGCAGCGCTGGTTCGCCAGCCCCATGCCCTGAGACACACGGTCCGGGTCAGGCGGCGGCGCGTTTTTCAAATATCGCGCCATCTCGAACATCAGACCGGCAGGCTCACCGGTTTCCGCCTCCCTCTCAATCAAGGCGCCGGGGGGGTCTTCGCTTTCCCCGGAGATGCCCGCCAGTTCCATCGCCCGGCTGTTCAACACAAAGGCATGACGCGACCGGTGATTGAGCCTTACCGGATGTACCCGCGTAGCGGCATCCAGGTCGCGCCGGTCGGGGTGGCGCTTTTCTTCCAGCCGGAACTCGTCGTAGTTCTCGCCGACGATCCACTGTCCCGGCGGAAGCGTCTGCGCCGTCCCGGCGATCAGGCTCTTTATTTCCGCAATGGAATGAACGCTTTGCGGCGAACAGTCCAGGTTGATCAGGCTGTTGGCCAGGGAAACGATATGGCAATGGGCATCATGGAACCCAGGCAGCAGGGCCTTGCCCCGGCAGTCGACTTTCCGACCGGCGGACTCTTCTGCCAGCCGGTCATCGCCCACGACCACGATGTACTCACCCCGAACAGCTACACTGGATGCCCGGGGACGGGCAGGGTCCATGGTGATTACGTTGGCGTTGTAGAAGATGGCGTCAGGTTTGATGGTCTCCCTCCCCCTTTCGCGAAAGGGGGACACAGGGGGATTTCCCCAGCGACAGATTACAGGTAGATGGCGGGTGTTTAGTCAGACCAATCTTCTAAAAGGGCCTGGTTTCTTATGAGAATCTTGCCGCGCGAAAGCGTAACAGCTCCAGCATCCTGAAATTCCTGTAATATTATACTTACCTTTGGCCGGCTGCCCAAAGCCCACAGCGATAGTTCTTCTTGGGTTATATTAACTAAAGAGGAGCTCTGGGAACGAGATAACTTCAGAAGCTGCCGCGCCACCCTGGCTTTTAAGTAGTTATAAGTTGTTGTCTCCACCCTTTCCTCCATCTCAGCCAGGCGGAAGGCTAACCAGCGTAGCAGATTGACCGCTAGCTTAGGATAGTTTTGGAATATCTTTTCCATATCCAGAAACGAAATAAACCATACCGTGCTCTCCTCCGTGGCTTGCGCGAAGCAGCAATAGGCTGATTGCACAGAGGCAAACCCGAAAAACTGACCGGGGGTGATGCGGCTGACAGGCAACTTTTGCCCCTCACTTGTAAGACGAAATTCCTCTATAGCGCCTTCCTTAAGAAAGTAGAGCCCCGCTTGTTTTTCCTCTAACTGATAAACATAACCTCCTGCTAAATGCCTGTAGCGTTTGCCTTGAGCCAAAATAGCTTCTATGTCATCTGCGGATAGACCGGAGAAGATTTCACGGGCACTTATCATACGAATCTTGTGTTCTCTTTTAGTGAGCGAGCATCTACTTGTGTTCTTTGTCCCGCTTCCATAGTCTGCCTTTTCCACCAGTCTTGTTTTCATTCTATATTATCGTGGTAACAGACACAAGAGCAACCATTGCAGAACAAGTTTTCCGTTCTGTTACCCAGGAAACAGACAACAAAGGCCAGCACAATTCATAATTTAAAATGAGCCGAGCAGGATAATAAACGGTTTCATAGAGCAAGCTATTATGGATCAAGCAGAGGAGATTGTTTCCATGGATTCCATTAATTGCGCAGGCCCTGGTGGCTGGTCCTGGGAATCATGATAGCGGCGATAACAATCGTAGTGGTATTAGTATCTAGCTGACTTATTACAAGAAGGCAGACGAGTGGTCTCAGTAAGGGGGCATCGCTCTCAATTTAAGAAGAAAGGAGGAGAAAACATGGCTAAAGCTTTGAAAGAGAAAAAAGAGAAGAAAAGTTCCTCCGCTAAGCCCAGCAAGCCCAAAGGTTGCTGCTAGCCTCTGCTAGCTTCAATAGCTGGAGCGGTAGAACTGGCTACGCTAGCATAAATACGGACAAAAGCATGATTATTTGCGAGGTCGATGCCCCCTTTTCAGGCAGACGTCCGGGACTGCATGGAATACATAAACCGGCAGCGGTTTAACGGTATGTCCAGGAGCTTGAGCCAAAGGCGGAACAAAAAACTTGAAAAATGCTTCTTTATAAGAAGGAGGAGACTTGGAGACTTTTGATTTAATAATAATCGGTGGTGGTGCAGCAGGCTTTGCCGCTGCGACCAAAGCCTCGGAACTGGGGGTGAAAACAGCCCTGATTAACTCTGGACTGCCTATCGGGGGTACCTGTGTCAATGTGGGTTGTGTGCCCAGCAAGGTTCTCCTGGAGATAGGCAGTGAGTATTACTATCCAAAAACTCCTCGCTTCAGGGCGGTGAAGAACGGGCATTCAACCTCCTTTAACTTCACCGATGCCATCCAGGAGAAGGACGAGATGGTCAAAGCCCTGAGGAGACAGAACTACATCCAGGTGGCTGAGGGTCTGACAGGCCTCACAGTTATGGAAGGCCGGGCCAAATTCGTTTCCACCCATGAGATAGAGATTAGTGGGCGGAAACTCCAGGGGGAAAAGTTCATCATAGCCACTGGCTCTCGCCCCAAAGTCCCGCCCTTCAAGGGGATTGATAAGGTTCACTATGTTACGAGCCGGGAGGCGCTCAGCCTCCCCGCGCTTCCACGGTCTATGGTTATCATTGGAGGCGGACCCGTTGGGCTGGAGTTCGCCCAGATGTTTGCCCATTTCGGCACCCGGGTTACGCTGCTGAAAAGAGGAACTCAGGTATTGTCACAGGCAGAGCCAGAAATTGCCAGCGAGCTACAAAGCTGTTTGCAGGAGGAGGGCATAGAGATCCATACGGGAGTAAATATCCTGCATTTGACAGAACACATGGATGTTAAACAGGTCGAAGCCGCTATCAAGGGAGAAAATCGGGTTTTTAAGGCAGGGGAGCTGCTTTTAGCCACGGGTGTGGCGCCAAACAGCGATGAATTGGGATTAGAAATAATAGGGGTGAAATTGAGCAAGACTGGTTTTATCCAGGTTAACAGCGAATTGCAGACCTCATCTCCCCACATCTGGGCGGCTGGCGATGTGGTGGGTAATGGCTTTCTGGAAACTGTGGCCGCAAAAGAGGGTTACATAGCTGCCAGCAACGCCCTGGGAAACGCCGGAAAGACCATAGATTATGATTCTATTCCCAAGGCTGTTTTCACCGAACCCCAGGTAGCCTGGGTGGGCATTACCGAGGAAGAAGAAATGCGCCGCTTGAATACCTGCTCCTGCCGCACTTTGCAGATAGCTCTGGTACCTAAAGCTCAAGCTGTTAAAGAAACAAGAGGGCTGATAAAAATGATAATTCATCCTGAAAGTAAGGTTATCATGGGAGTTCATATCGTAGCTCCTCTGGCGGCAGACCTGATTCACGAAGCCGCATTGGCAGTAAAGTTCAAGCACACCATTGACGATATCATTGACACAACGCATGTCTTTCCCACGATGAGCGAGGCTATTAAGCGGGTAGCCCAGTCCTTCAAGCGGGATATAAGCCGCATGAGCTGCTGCGTGGAATAAGGCTAGTTGAAAGAATCGGTGGAAGCAGAAAAAATGTATGCCGTAGGTTTAGAGAAAGACAGCAAGGGCCCTGTGCTCAGGGAAATGCCAAAGCCCTTTATTGCTAAGGATAATCAGGCGCTGGTTAAGGTATTGTATGCAGGTATTTGTGGGACGGACCGAAACATAATCCGGTGGAAGGAAAGAGACTTACCCCCGGGGGAAGATTTTCTCACCCTTGGCCATGAGGCAGTGGGCGTGGTGGAAGCGGTTGCCGCCGGGGTAAAAACTCTGCATCCAGGCGATATAGTTGTGCCCACAGTAAGACGCGGCTGCGGCCGGTGCTCCTGCTGCCTTAATGGTCAGAGCGATATGTGCTGCACCGGCCTGTATACAGAAAGAGGCATCCACAAAGTTCATGGCTTTTTCACGGAGTACTTTGTAGAGGAAGAACAATACCTGATCAAAGTTCCTGCTAATCTCCCTCCATTGCTTGCAACACTAGCGGAGCCGCTTAGTATCAGCGAAAAGGCATTGGGGCAGCTCCGAACCCTTCAGTTGCGAGTTCCCTGGCTGTGCAGCCACACCGAGCACCGGTATGATGCTGAGAAATGGGGCCACTGTAAAAAAGCTCTGGTCGTCGGTGCCGGTCCTATAGGCTTTCTGGGGACTATGCTTTTGAGGCAAGCTGCTGTTCAGACATATCTGGTAGAGGTGGTAGGCGAAGAGCATATCAAGGTGCAGCTTGTTCGGCAAATGGGAGCCACCTACATTGATGGCCGGGGAAAGACGCCTGAAGACATAGCCCAAATAGCAGGCTCTCCCGATATTATCCTGGAGGCAAGCGGCGCCTCTGTACTGTCTCTGGGTCTTCTTCCCTTTCTGGCGCGAAATGGTGTTTTCATTTTTACGGGTATCCCTCGGGGCAAAATTGAGGCTTGTGTGGATAGTAATTTCCTCCTGGCGCAACTGGTGAGGTCTAATCAGCTTATCATTGGCAGCATTAACTCCAACCGGGAGCACTTCGTGGCTGCTTTAAAGGACCTGGTTGCATTCGCCAGTACCTCTGCATCCTTTCTTGGAAAGGTCATAAGCCACCAGTTTTCGCTCCTGGATTATGTGGAAGCTTTACAGATGGAAGGTCCACAGGTCATGAAGGTAGTCTTCAATATGCAGCTTATTCCCAGATGAGGGTAGAAACTTAATTATGGACTGGTTATATCTGGCGCTGTTAGTTGGTTGTTGCGGCGCGCCCTTGCTATTTGTATGGATAGCTTCTTTACTAACAAAGTTGAAAGGCAGAAAGAACAAAAACGGAAGAACCTGGAAGAATAGGCACGGGTGAAGGTCCGGGAGTTTATTCAGTCTTTGCTACACCTATTGACAAAACCTCGTTCCCGGCTCGCTTTTCCCCCATCTATTCGTGTTCATTCGTGTTCATTCGTGGTTCCTCGTATAAATCCCCTTTTTTCAAAGGGGGACAGTTGTTGTACTCCTGATATAATGGATTTCGAATGGAAAAGTTGATCGCCGGCGCCCGCAAGCTGGGCATCGAGCTTACATTAGCACAAGTGGACCAGTTTGAAAAATACTACCGCCTGCTGGCCGACTGGAACCAGAGGATGAACCTGACTGCCATAGTGGAATATGAAAAGGTGCAACTATTGCATTTCCTGGATTCGCTGACGGTGGTCCTCGGCGTCAGAGACCGGGGCTTGCTGCAACAGCCGGGTTTCAGGGTGATTGATGTCGGCGCCGGCGCCGGCTTTCCCGGAATCCCCTTGAAGACAGTCTTCCCCGCCTTCGAGCTGTGTTTGAACGAGTCCATCGGCAAAAAGGGGCGTTTCCTCCACGAGGCCGTCACGGCCCTGGGACTGGAAAGGGTTGAAGTGGCGGTGGCCCGGGCGGAGGAGCTGGGCCAGTCGGCAGCCTACCGCGAGAAATTCGACCTGGCGCTTTCCCGGGCGGTGGCCGAAATGAACACCCTGGCAGAGCTCTGTCTGCCTCTTTGCCGTGTCGGAGGCCGGTTCATCGCCCAGAAAAAAGGCGATATTGCCGCCGAGATGAGGCGGGCGGGCAAGGCCATTACCCTTCTGGGTGGCGGACCGGCGCAGGTGGCGCCGGTGGCCGGGCTTGAGGAACTGGGGACAGACCGCTGTCTGGTGGTCATTGATAAGGTGAAAATCACCCCGAAGGCCTACCCTCGAAGGCCAGGGGTGCCGGGGAAGACGCCCATTCGCTGAGTTCCCGGGCTGGCTAATTTTCACGAATTTGTAATAAAATAGGCCAGGTTCTAAATACGTTACGTTGGCTAAAAGCAGCATTTATGATATCATTCGCTCAATCCTCAGGAACGAGGCAGTCCGTCCCTCTACCGGACCGGGTGCGCTTAAATACCGTAGTAGAACTTAAGGAGACTCTTACCCATGGACAAAGACCAAAAGATGATAGTTTGGTTTGATGAAGTAGGCAAGGCGGATTTGGGTCTGGCAGGCGGCAAAGGGGCCAATCTCGGCGAACTGACCCGGTCGGGCATCCCGGTGCCCCCGGGATTTATCGTAACTGCGGACGCCTATTTCGATTTCCTGACGAAGTCGGGACGGATTGAGGACATCAGGTCCCTTCTCGATATCATCGACCCCAATAACAACAAGCAATTGCAGGAGACCGCGGAAAAGATCCAGCAAATCATCCGCAAGTCTCCCATGCCGGCCGACATCATCGAAGGGATCAAACAGCATTATGCCAAGATCGGTCGCGGCATGGTGGCGGTGAGGTCTTCGGCAACCGCCGAAGACCTCCCTGAGGCATCCTTTGCCGGACAGCAGCGCACCTTCCTCAACGTCCATGGCCAGGACGAAGTGGTGGCCGCGGTGCAGGACTGCTGGGCTTCCCTGTTCGAAGCCAGGGCCATTTTCTACCGCATCCATCACGGGTTCGACCACCTGAAAATAGGCATCGCCGTGCCGGTGCAGCGCATGGTGCAAAGCGAGGCCTCGGGGGTCATGTTCACCCTGGAACCGGTGACCAGCAACCAGTTGCATATCGTCATCGAAGCCGTTCTGGGGCTGGGCGAGGCCATTGTTTCCGGCGAGGTCACCCCCGACCTCTACAAGGTCGACAAACAGGAAATGCGCATCATCGACAAGAAGCTGAGCAAACAGGAATGGAAACTGATGCGCAATCCTTGGAAAGGGGATGGCCGCACCGAGGCCAATGTCAAAGTCGAGATTCCACCCCACGAGCAGGGAAAGCAGAACATCAGCGACCGGGAAATCCTGGCCCTGGCGCAGCTCGGCAAACAAATCGAGGGTCTTTACAAGTTCCCCCAGGATATCGAATGGGCCATTGAAAACAGCAAGGTCTACATCCTGCAGACCCGTCCGGTGACTACCGTCAAGCCGCTGGAAGAGGGGGAGGAACTGCCCGAATTTCAGGGAGAGGTGATACTCACCGGCTTTGCCGCCAGCCCCGGGGTTGCCGCCGGTTCGGTGCAGATCGTCAAAGACGTCTCTGAAATTGACAAGGTTAGACCCGGGGACATCCTGGTGGCTGAAATGACCACGCCTGATTTCGTGCCCGCCATGGAAAAGGCGGCGGCCATTGTCACCGACCGCGGCGGCAGCACGTCGCACGCCGCCATCGTGAGCCGCGAAATGGAAATCCCCTGCGTGGTCGGCACCGGGGGCGCCACCAGGGACCTGTGCAACGGCGTCCAGATAACCATCGACGGCAGCCGCGGCAAGGTCTATAAGGGCAATCTGATCACCGACGAGTTCAAATTTATGTCCATGAACACCGGAGGCCCCAGGGAAAAGATCAAGACCATGACCAAGGTTTATGTCAACCTGGCGGTCCCCGGCCGGGCGGCAGCGGTATCGGCCAGGGATGTGGACGGGGTGGGCCTGCTGAGGGCCGAATTCATTATCACCCACCGCGTAGGCGAGCACCCCCTGCACATGATCAGTGAAAAACGGGGCGGCGAATACGTGGAAAAGCTGTCCGAGGGCATCGCCACCATCGCCAGGGCCTTCAGTCCCAGGCCGGTGGTCTACCGCGCCACCGATTTCAAGACCAACGAATACCGCAACCTGAAAGGCGGACGGGAATACGAACAGAATGAAGAGAACCCCATGATCGGTTACCGTGGCTGTTCGCGCTACGTGACCGATCTCGACGCTTTCCTCCTGGAGATTGAAGCCGTCAAGAACGTCCGCAAGACCTACAACAACCTGTGGATGATGATACCTTTTGTCCGCACCGTCGACGAGCTGGCCGAGACCAAGCGTATCATGGAAAAAGAGGGGTTGCACCAGTCGCCTACTTTCAAGCTGTGGATGATGGCCGAGGTGCCTTCCAACGTCTTTCTCATCGACGAGTTTATCAGTACCGGCATCGACGGCATCTCCATCGGCTCCAACGACCTGACCCAGTTGATCCTGGGCATCGACCGGGATAGCGAGCGACTGGCCAAGAAGTTTGATGAGCGCAACGAGGCGGTGCTGATGGCCCTGGAAATCCTGATAAAAGGCGCCTTCAAAGCGGGCATTACCTGCTCAATTTGCGGGCAGGCGCCGTCCAACTACCCCGAGTTGACCGAGAAGCTGGTGGAATGGGGTATCACTTCCGTCTCGGTAAACGTGGACAAGATCGAAAAAACACGGAAGATCATCGCCGAAGTCGAAGAAAGGCTCACCACGCCCTCACGCCTGCGCCGCCTCAGCCGGAGCTGGGACTGAAAACGATTGAAAGATTAGAAGATTGAAAGATTGGAAAATTGGGAAAGGGCGGGGAATTTTTCAATTTTACAATCTTACAATTTTTTGATGATTCACAACGAGGTTCGGGCCAGGCTTGAGTGCGAAGAGGCGCAGCGGCTTTCTCCCTTTGCCGCCAGGAGCCGGGCCAGCCTCGGACGGGAAAGAAACGAGGCGCCCAGTCCGGTGCGGACCGAGTTCCAGCGTGATCGGGACCGCATCATCCACAGCAAGGCCTTCCGCCGGCTGAAGCACAAGACGCAGGTGTTCATCGCCCCGGCCGGCGACCACTTCGTCACCCGGCTTACCCATACCCTGGAGGTAGCCCAGATCCCGCGGACCATATCCAGGGCCTTGAAGCCCAACGCAGACCTGCCCGAAGCCATCGCCCTCGGTCACGACCTGGGCCACACCCCCTTTGGCCACGTAGGCGAAGATGTGTTGAACGACCTTTTCCCGGGCGGCTTCCGCCACAACGAGCAAAGCCTGAGGGTGGTGGAAGTTATCGAAAACAGCGGTCGGGGCTTGAATCTCACCTGTGAAGTCCGCGACGGCATACTGAACCATTCCAAGTCACGGCAGAGCCTCATGGAGTCCCAGACTATCGAGGGGGCTACCCTGGAAGCCAGGGTATGCAAACTGGCCGACAGCGTGGCCTATATCAACCATGACATCGCCGATGCCGTGAGGGCGGGAATGATCACCGAAAAAGACCTGCCTCCCATCGCCGTCGATCGCCTGGGAACCAGGTCATCACAGAGGATAGATACGTTGGTGTGCGATATCATCGATCACTCCTGGGCGGTTACCGGCGAAGAGGGCGGGGACAGGAATCTGGACAGCCTGACCATAGGCATGAGCCCGGCGGTGCTGGAAGCGGCGGACATCCTGCGGGACTTTCTTTTCCGGGAAGTCTACGAGCGCATGAGCGAAAACGAGACCGCGCGCCATGCCCGGGAAGCGATTCGTTTCCTTTATCATCATTATGTGCGGCATCCCGGGGACCTGCCCGAGGAGCTCAGGTTGTTGACCGATACTGTCGAGCGAAAAGCGGTGGACTACATCGCCGGCATGACCGACCACTTCTGCGCCGAAACGGCGAAACGATTGCAAGATTGCAAAATTGAAAGCCGTAGGGGCGACGCCACGGCGGGGTGGCCGATGCCAGGTGGGGACGGCTCGCCCGCCCGGTAGTGGCATCGCCCCAGGCGTGCCGCGTGCCTCGTAGCCGCACGTTGCACGTGCCCGTAGCCGCACGTTGCACGTGCCTCGTAGCCGCACGTTGCACGTGCCGGTGGGGCCGTCGGTGACCGCGGGCTGAAATGAGCGTGAAAGATCTGGCCCATAACCGGTACCACAGGCGTCCCCGCCTGTAAGACAACGTTTTCCTCCGGCGTTGTGAGCGTAGCTCATGGGCGTTGTATAATAGGCGGGCCAACGAGGTCAAAAAGACTTGGGGTATGCCGAAATGAACATCAGTCCCAAAACTAAGGAATATGCCGGCCGCTGGCTCCAACTGGTGCCTCAATTCAACCCTGAATATCTTGAATTAGAAAACGCTGTCAAAGGGTTCAGGAAAGATAATTTACAATGGCAACCGCTCTTTGCCATTACAGTTTACAGTGTCATCGGAAACCCGGTTACCGAGGAGTTTCGTTCGACAATGTTACCAGACCAAATGAAGTACTTAAAGCACCTGCATTTCAATTTGGGGAAGATCCGCCCCGTACGCAATCTGGGTGGCCACGGAGCATCAGTGCCAGAAAAAGAAAGAGCGAAGCGGGTCCGCGAACTGGTACTTGGTACGCCCACACACCTGGGACTGCTCAAAGAACTTATCCAACTCTTTCCAAAGTGAATTCCTTATCTCACATTCCCGGCAATTAAGTACGAATTTGGATTAGTTGTCGCAGGGTGCAGAAGCAAGCATCTCATTGCTCGCGCGGCTCTTCTGCTATAATTGTTGCCAGTCCGTACAGGAGATATCAAGATGGAAGACTGGAAAGAGCGAATATCCATCAACCCCAACGTTTGCCACGGTCAGCCCTGCATTAAGGGCACGAGAATCTGGGTCTCCCTGATAATAGACAATCTGGCGGCAGGGTCCACCGAGGAGGAAATACTCCAGGCATATCCATCTCTTACCAGGGAGGACATCAAGGCGGCCCTCGCCTATGCCGCCGAAATGGCGCGAGACCGTTACGTTGACATCCCTTCGACCGTGGGATGAAATTCAAGCTTGACGAAAACCTGGATGAGCGGCTGGCCGACCTGTTACGCCAGCGCGCATACGATGTCGAAACTGTTCGAGGCCAAAATCTCAAGGGGACTGCTGACGAGATAATCTACGCAATCTGTAAGGCGGAGGGGCGTGTTCTGGTGAGCTGGGATATGCATTATGCAAACGTGCTCCGGTATCCTCCCATCGGGACACCTGGGCTGGTAGTCTTGCGAGGGCCGGATAACCTTTTTATGACGATGGGTGTGCTCGTGAGTGCGCTGGCCAAGGCTCTTGAAAAAGACTCTGCTTCCGGTAGGCTCTGGGTAGTTGAACCCGGAAGGGTCCGCATCCACGTTAACCCTCCTTGCGAATAATCTTGCTACAATCAGTGGACAAGCAAGTGGTTGAGGATTCAACAAGTCTCAGTCTGGAGTCAGTCCACGCCGACACGTCGAAAGACGACCATCGGCGTCTGAAAACCATGGCTCACAGGCAGGGCCGCCTGTGGTACCGGTATACTCGGGGGTGTCTCACAGGCGCGGAGGCCTGTGCCCCCGAGCGTTTAGCATTTAGTGCTTAGATTTTAGGATTTATCCCGTTGGGTGTAATCGACGAAGTTAAACAAAAAATAGACATCGTGGACCTGGTGTCCGGGTACACCACCCTGCAGAAGGCAGGGCGGAACTTCCGGGCGCTGTGTCCTTTCCATTCCGAGAAGACGCCCTCGTTCTTCGTTTTCCCCGAACGGCAGGGCTGGCACTGTTTCGGCAGTTGCGGTACCGGGGGCGACATCTTCGCCTTCGTCATGAAGAAGGAAAGCGTCGACTTCGGCGAGGCGCTGCGGCGCCTCGCCGAACGCGCCGGGGTCCAGCTCCAGCCGCTGTCTCCGAAGGCCGAAGAAGAAAAAGAGGAGGTCCTCAAACTCCGCCAGATCAACCTGGCAGCCGCCCAGTTCTTTCACAACGCCCTGCTCAAAGCCGAGGAAGCAAAGCCAGTCAGGGACTATCTAGTCAAAAGAGGTGTCTCTTCAGCTAGCTGCCAGTCGTTCCAACTGGGCTATGCCCTCAAAGGCTGGGACCATATGCTGTCTTACCTCAAGGGCAAGGGCTACACCGAGAAAGAGGCCGTAGACGCCGGGCTGGCCATCGAACGAGAGTCCGGCGGACGGCACGACCGCTTCCGCCACCGCCTGATCTTTCCCATCCGCGACCCCAAAGGGAACGTCGCCGGCTTCGGCGGCCGCGCCCTGGACGATACGCCACCCAAGTATCTCAACTCGCCTCAAAGCGCCATTTTCGATAAAGGAGGGCTGCTCTACGGGCTGGACATGGCGGGCGGGGCCATCCGCAAGGAGGACCGGGTGGTGATCGTCGAAGGCTACATGGATGTGATCATTGCCCATCAGTATGGGTTCAACAACGTCGTCGCCAGCATGGGCACGGCCCTGTCCGAAAAGCACATCTTCAGCCTGAAAAAACTCACCAGGAACCTTGTCCTGGCCCTGGACCCGGATACCGCCGGCGAGGCCGCCACCCTGCGCGGCCTGGAGGTAGCCGCCGCCGCTTTCGACGAGAAGACGGTGCCCGTGCCCGGGCAGGACTCCATCAGGTACGAACGGGTGCTGGACGCCGAGGTCAAGGTGGCCGTCTTGCCCGATGGCAACGACCCGGACGAGGTTATCCTGAAAAACAGCGCCGAATGGAAAAGATTGATCGAAACCGCCACCCCTTTGACCGACTACATATTCGATGTCGCCGCCGGACGTTACGACCTTTCTTCAGCCCAGGGCAAGTCCCGCGCCGCCGAGTATCTGCTGGGGGTCATCGACCAGATCAAGGAACCGGTCAGGCGAATCCATTATCTGCAAAAGCTGGCCCGGCTGGTGCAGGTTGAGGAAAAATCGCTCGAGGCCATCCTCAGCAAGAACACCTATTCTCCGGTCAAAAAAACCGGTCTGGCCACCGCGCCGGCTATCCAGACGCCGGCGGTGGCGCCGCAAGCCTACCTTGGCGCCAGACCCCTCGAAACATACTTCCTGGCCATGTTGCTTCAGTGGCCCGAACTCCGGGGCAACCTCAATGACGTCGAGCCCGACCTGTTTGACAACAGCGAAAACCGGGCCATCTTTGAAGCCTGGTTGCAACATCCGGACAACGAGGAGATCAAGGGCGCCGTCGTCCCGGAGCTGCAAGAATACCTGTCATCGTTATTGGGCAAGAAAATCCCGCTTCCGGCCGAGGAGGATAGAAAAAAGGCTTCGAAAGATTGTATACTAAGATTGCACGAGTATCGCCTTAAGAATCTCAAGATCAAAGAGGGCATTGCCCTCGCCCATCCTGAAGGCCCGGGCGACCCGAAAATACTGGAAAATGGCATAGAGCTCAATACCAAGCTGAAAAAGCTTTTCGAGCAAAAGCGCAGGCGGGCAACGCCGTAGGGTGGGTTAAGCGCAATGGGGATGGGTGGACCGGTGTGGCTGCGCGAACCCACCAGTAGAATCCGGCATGACCCGGCAAGAGGGGAAGAAAATGGCACCTAGAACGAGAAAAGGCAAAATAGAAAAAGAAGCTATGGTTAAGAAGGTCATCCCTCCCGTAGACACCGAAGACGAGGAGGAGGAGGGCGCCGAGGAAATGGAGATGGAAGGTGAACTGCCACCGGAGCGGGGTCTTGGGACGTTGGCGGCTTTAGGCGCCGAAGAAGAAACAGAACCTGCCGGCCAGGGCAAGGTGCTTTCCATACTTGAGGATAAAGGGGAGTTCGCCCCGGGCTACTGGACGCCGGAACCCCCCGCCGAGGCCGAACGGGAGACCGGGCTGGCAATTGGCGTGGCCGGCCAGGATGTGGTCGACGATCCGGTCCGTCTTTATCTGAAAGAAATCGGCGGGGTAAAACTTCTTACCGCCGAACAGGAAAAGATGCACTCCCGCAAGATGGAAGAAGGGCGTTACCTGTCCCGGCTGGACAGCCACTGGTTCCAGAAACAGGGGCGGCCGGCCTCTCCATCGGAACTGATGATGGCCATACTTGAAGAGTACTGCGAAGCCGGCGATTTCATGGAGGTTATCGAGGACCATCTCAAGCTTCCCCGGGCGGCCAATTTCAATGAGCTGTTTTCTACCGGACGGGTCCGCGCCGCCATCAGCGGCGAAATAGACATAAACCTGGTCAAGGCAATCGCCCAAAAGACGGAAAAAAGCCTTAGCGAAGCCGAGCACTCCCTGATCAAGCTGTCGGTGGATGCCCGGCTTCTGCCCGACGAAGTGCTGAGCATCATCGGCGACAAGAAGGGGTTTGTCGAGCTCCGGACCTATATCCACAGCAAGACTTTCCAGGACAAGCTCAAAGCCACAGAAAGGGGCCTGACGAGGCATTTCGAAAAGGTCAAGAGAGAAGGACTCCGGGCTGAACGTCATTTGACGGAAGCCAACCTCCGTCTGGTGGTCAGTGTGGCCAAGAAATACATCGGGCGCGGCATGTCAATGCTGGACCTGATCCAGGAAGGCAATATCGGCCTGATACGGGCGGTGGAAAAGTTCGACTATCGCAAGGGTTACAAGTTCAGCACCTATGCCACCTGGTGGATAAGACAGGCCATTACCAGAGCAATAGCCGACCAGGCGCGGACTATCCGCATTCCGGTCCACATGGTGGAAACAATCAACAAGCTGATGCGTGTCAGCCGCCGCCTGGTCCAGGAATATGGCCGGGAACCGTCACATGAAGAGCTGGCAAAAGGGATGGAAATAGCCCCTCCCAAGGTCAGGGAAATAATGAAAATCTCGCAGGGGCCGCTGTCCCTGGAAACACCCATCGGCGAAGAAGAGGACAGCCACCTGGGAGATTTCATCGAGGACCGCACCGCCATGCCTCCGGTGGAAGTGGCCTCCTACCAGCTTCTCAAGGAACAGATAGACAACGTCCTTTCGTCCCTCAACGACCGGGAACGGCGCGTTCTCCAGCTCAGATTCGGTCTGGAGGACGGTCGCACCCGGACGCTGGAAGAGGTGGGACAGGAGTTCCAGGTGACCCGGGAAAGGATCCGGCAGATCGAGGCCAAGGCCCTGCGCAAGCTCCGCCATCCCACCCGCAGCCGCAAGCTGAAGGACTACCTCGAATAAAATAAAAGTGCAAAGTGTAAAATGAAAAATCAAAATGCAAAGCAGGCAACGAGCAAAACGTAACCCGTGATTCTGCTCCAATTAACCGCGAATGGACGCGAATAGCGGACCGGGAGACAGAAGACAAGAGACTGAATCCTTCCCTGCTTTCGTTCAAGTCTTCGATCTTCTTGTTAAGGCTTGAATCTTGAATCCTGAGCGCCTATATTCGTGTTAATTCGTGTTAATTCGTGGTTCCTCGTTATCCCGTTTGTGCATTTTGATTTGTCATTTTGATTTTTGATTTCACTCCGGAACTTTTGGCCATGAAAAAGCGTATTAAATCTATGGAAGAATACCAATGATCAAAAACATTCTTGCCGGCATCGGCATATTGGCCCTGGTCATTTTTGCCGTCCTGGCCGTGGTGATGTTCGTTGTCATCCCGAAGGCCTTAAAGACCGACCCCTTTGAGGTAAAGCCGGACGTCGGCTATTCCCGGGACGGCGCCCTGGTATCCGTGACCATAACCGAGGGGGACATCAATGCCAAACTGGCCGATAACCCGCAAATAGCCCGGAGTATCGGGCAGTCCGTGGGCGGCGCCGGCCCTTTTCCCCAGGTCAAGACACAGAATCTGAGGGTCAAACTGGAAAGGGACCGCCTGACGGCAGCCATCGACGCCGATATCTGGGGAGATGGCACCCTGGTAACCGGCACGTTGAGCGGCAAGGTGTTCGTCTCCAATAACAAACCGGCGGTGGAACTGGACCGGATCACCATGGGGGTAATGCCCTTCCCTCCGCCCCTTCTCGCCCGGGCCAACACCGAGCTTAACAAACGGCTGCAGGGCCTGGACTTCAATGTCCCCTTTACCCTGAGGGAAATCAGGGTAGAGCCGGGGCAGCTAACGGTGACCGGCACGGTGGATTTCAAACGGTTACCGATGCCCGGCGCCGGGGGGACGTAGCCGCAGGTTGCCCGTGCCGGGAACCTGTAGGGGCGATGCCACGGGGCGTGGCGGCACAGGGTGCGGGGCGGCTCGCCCGCCCGGTGGGGCAGGGTGACGGGCGCGCATCCGCAGCCGCGGGGATGGTGGCGTGGCCCGCTCTCAAATTGACCAGGATGGAATTAACCGGCCCATGCACATTTTTTGTAC
>CAZFEA010000004.1:0-4324 GCA_964518085.1 uncultured Dehalococcoidia bacterium | reverse complement strand
ACCGGAAGGGCATCGGGAAATGGACCTTCTTGCCCGAGGAAAACTGTTTCATCAGCTTCTGCATTTCCTGGAACTGGTTCAGAAGCTGGTTCACCTGTTGAATGGTGGTGCCGCTGCCCAGGGCGATGCGCCGCCGGCGTTTGCCGTCGATCTGCCCCGGGTTGCTTCTTTCCCACGGCGTCATCGACAGGACTATTGCTTCGACCCGCTTTAGCTGGTTTTCATCCACCGAAGCCTGCGGGAGGCGCTTGCTGAGGGCCGAAAAACCAGGGATCATGTCCGCCAGGTGGGATAGCGGTCCCATTTTCTTTAGCTGCTTGAGCTGGTCCAGGAAATCCTCCAGGTCGAAGGTGGCCGACTTGATCTTCTTCTCCAGCTCCTTCGCCTTCTTCTCGTCGAAAACCTTTTCCGCCTTTTCGATGAGCGTGAGCACGTCGCCCATGCCCAGGATGCGCGAGGCCATGCGGTCCGGATGGAAAGCCTCCAGCCCGTCGGGCTTCTCGCCTACACCTATGAACTTGATGGGAAGGCCGGCCACCGACTTGATGGACAGGGCGGCGCCACCCCTGGCATCGCCATCCATCTTGGTCAGGATAAGGCCGGTCAGTCCCACTTTGGCGTTGAACTCCTCGGCGACTCGCACGGCATCCTGGCCGGTCATGGCGTCCACCACCAGCAGTACCTCCCCCGGCTGCACCGAGGTCTTTATGTCGGTCAACTCCTTCATCAGTTCTTCGTCGATGTGCAGGCGGCCGCCGGTATCCAGGATCAGCCAGCTAGCCGCCCGGTCCCTGGCTGCCTGAAGCGCGTTCTTGCAAATAGCCAGCGGCTGGCTGGAAACACCCTCGGAGTAGACGGGAATGTTGAGCTGCTTGCCCAGCACCGTGAGCTGCTCGATAGCCGCCGGCCGGCGGGTATCGGCGGCCACCAGCATCGGGGTCTGCCCGGCATGGCGGAGGTGAAGGGCCAGCTTGGCGGCGGTGGTGGTCTTACCGGAGCCCTGCAGACCGACCAGCATGGCGATATGGGGGGTGTGGCCGGCGTAGCTCAAGGTGCTCTGGGCGCCGCCCAGAATCGTTACAAGCTCCTCATTGACAATCTTGATGATCTGCTGGCCCGGGGTGAGGCTTTCCAGGACCGAGGCTGCCAGCGAGCGCTCCCTGACCCTGGCCAGGAAGTCCTTCACCACCTTGAAATTGACATCGGCCTCGAGAAGGGCCAAACGCACCTGCCGCAGGGCCTCGTCGATATCCTTTTCGCTAAGTCTTCCCTTGCTGGTCAGGCCCTGGAAAACCTTAGCCAGCTTTTCGGTTAATGCTTCAAACATGGTCTATCTTGCTCCGAGAATACTGGGTGGCACAGACCTCCGCACCTGTGAGACGTGGATTTCCATATTTCATGGTGCTCGCGGTCGAGCATTGGAGGATTCTTCAGGTATGAAAGTCCTGCAAACATACTAACATAGATACAATTCCCTTTCAAAGAGGCGCATGGCGCAACCCGTAGCAATGCGGGCGAACATTACATTTTTGTAATGCGTCTTGGCAGCGGTCCATTGCGGAGATAAAATAGATACCGGTAGTCATAACGGGGTGATCTTTTGTTTCTCTGTGCGCCTCTGTGTCCCCTGTGGTTAAGAAAGAACAGGTAGTAGAGACGGTGCCTGACCGGTACCTCAATATCATAGCAATCCTCCATGCTCGCTTGCGAGCACCATCAAGGGACGAAAACAATGTTTCACAGGCGAGGACGCCTGTGGTACCGGGGATTTTCGTAGCAATCATCCATGCCCCCTTGCCAGGGGGCGCCATGAAGGATGAAAAATGCCATTTCAAGGAATTGCGTTTTCCCTCTCCCTCGACGGGAGAGGGTCAGGGTGAGGGTGACCCCCTCACCTTAATCCTCTCCCGCAGGGGGAGAGGAGACCGCGCGGGCGGTATTTTCGTCGCAATGGCCCTGTTTCTCCTGGGGCTGTTGCCCGCGCTGGTCAGCCCGGGGGCCATGGCGACGCCGGTGGGAGACCTCTGGGCCTGGGGCGAGGGTGGCGATGGCCAGCTTGGTAGTGGCTCCAGGGACGACAGCAATGTCCCGCTCCGGACCAGCAGCCTTCCCGCGACCGCCGCCATAGCCGCCGGTGAACGCCACACCCTGGCGCTGGCGCCCGACGGCGCGGTCTGGGCCTGGGGCCGCAATAACGACGGACAGCTTGGCGACGGCACGAGGGACCGGAGGGAGATCCCGGTCCACGTGAGCAGCCTTACCGGAGCAGTAGCTGTGGCCGCAGGCGAGCGCCACGGCCTGGCGCTCAAGGCCGACGGCACGGTCTGGGCCTGGGGCGCCAACAACTACGGCCAACTGGGCAATGGCACAACCTCTGAGAGCCTCGTCCCCGTCCAGGTAAGTGTACTCAGCGGGGTGACGGCGATTGCCGCCGGCGCCAACCACAACCTGGCGCTGAGGTCAGACAACACCGTTTGGGCCTGGGGTAACAACAATAGCGGTCAACTGGGCAATGGGTCCTGGACAAACCGCACTACCCCGATGAGGGTAAGCGACCTTAGCGTGGCAGCCGCTATCGCTGCCGGGGGGACGCATAGCCTGGCGCTGAGGCCGGATGGCGCCATCCTGGCCTGGGGCAACAACAACACCGGACAGTCAGGCAACGGCGTAGCCGGCGCCAGCAACGCTCCGGCGCCGGTGATCGGCCTCACAGGAGTGTCTTGTGTTCTTATTGCGGCCGGCTACGACCATAGTCTGGCGGTGACCAGCGGTGGCGCTGTTTGGGCCTGGGGCGCCAACAGCGACGGCCGGCTCGGCGACGGGAGCACTACCGCCCGCTTCGCCCCGGTGCTGGCAGCCGGCCCGGCGGTCGTGGTAGCTGTTGCCGCAGGGCAGGCCCATAGCCTGGCGATTGATTCCGGCGGCCAGGTCTGGGCCTGGGGCGAAAACGACCATGGCCAGATCGGAAACGGCACCGCCGGCAGCAGTGTCCCGGTCAAGGTGAACGGCCTCACCGGTGCGGTGGCTGTCGCCGCCGGCGGCGAGCACAGCCTGGCCATCAAGAGCACAGCCGTCACCACACCGACCCCCACTCCAAGCCCATCGCCGGCGCCGACCCCATCTCCCACACCACCCACGGGTCACATGCCGGGCGACATTAACCGTGATGGAATTGTTGATATTGCCGACGTCACCCTGCTAACGGCATCCTTCAACAAACGTTCCGGCGATCCTGGTTTCAATCCGGCTGCCGACTGTAACTCGGATGGCATAGTGGACGTCTTCGACCTGGTGATTGTGGGGCGCAACTTCAGTCAGGCACCGACGCCACCGCCGACGCAGCCGCCATGGCCCACGCCGAGCCCGACGCCATCGCCCACGCCCCCGGTGATAGACGGCGCCGCGCTCTATGCCGCCAACAATTGCGCCTTCTGCCACGGCGCCAGCCGGCAGGGCGGATTTGGCCCGCCCATCACCGCAGCCGCCCTGGCCGGCAAGACCGTTGCGCAGGTCGCCTCAACCATCGCCAACGGGAAGGGAACCATGCCCGCGTGGTCCAGCGTCATGACCATGGAGCAGATAAGCGCCCTTGCCGCCTGGCTCAAGACCACCCCGTAAGCCAGTAGACAGTAGCAGCACGCTGCGCGTGCAGTAGTCAGTAGTCAGTAGCCAGTAGCCAGTAGCCCCACCGCCCCTGTTGCCTGTCGCCTGTTGCCTCGCGGTGGGTTCGCGCAACCCGGCCCTCGCCTCCACACCCCAATTGCGCTTAACCCACCCTACGGCTGTCGCCTGTCGCCTGCCGCCTGTTACCCTCCGTGTGATAAAATGAGCCAATAAAACCCGCTCAGGTCGTAGGTTATGATCCCTTTAGCCATCAAGCTTCGCAATTTCATGTGTTACCGGGACAATCTTCCCCGGCTGTCCCTGGAAGGAATGAAGCTGGTATGCCTGTGCGGCGATAACGGCAACGGCAAGTCCGCCCTGCTCGACGCCATGACCTGGGCGCTGTGGGGCAAGGCCAGGGGCCAGGAGGAAGGAAAGAAGCCCGGCTGGACGATGGACGACCTGATACACACCGGCCAGACTGATATGGAGGTCGATTTCGAGTTTGCCGTCGGCAACGGCGAGTACCGGGTGCTGCGCAAGCGCTCTCGCTCCCGGTTGTCCCAGGCCGGGACCAGCAGCCTTGAATTCCAGATGCGCTCGAAAGATGGCTACATCTCCCTGACCTCCGCCGGCATCAATCAGACCGAACAGCGCATCACCGAAGTGCTGCGCATGGACTACGACACCTTCATGAACAGCGCCTACCTGGTGCAGGGAA
>CAZFEA010000003.1:3323-27600 GCA_964518085.1 uncultured Dehalococcoidia bacterium | reverse complement strand
GCCGAATACCGGCACAAGCACAGCGCCGCCTTCCGGCGGGCCAAAGAAAAAATTGACCAGATCGACGGTGAGTTCCGGCAGCGGTTCGGAAGGAGCTACGGGGGGCAGATCGAAGAGTACCGCACCTCTGACGCCGATATCGTCCTGGTAGCCATGGGCAGCTATGCCGGGACGGCCAAAGCGGTGATAAACCAGCAGAGGGACAGGGGACAAAAGGTGGGGCTGATCAAGATAAGGTCGTTCCGTCCGTTCCCCGCGGAATGCCTGGTGGCAAGCCTCAGGGGCAAGAAGGCTATCGGGGTTATCGACAGGAATGTCAATATTGCCTGGGGCTGCGGCAACATTTTCCTGGAGATGAAAGCCGCTCTGAGCGGCATTAACCCGCTTCCGCCGATGGCCGGGTTCATTGACGGCATTGCCGGAATAGATATCACCAAAGAGCACATTGAAAGGGCCCTGGCGATGACCCGCCAGGCGGCTGAGGGTCAGCCCTACCAGGAAGTGACCTGGTTGCCGCTCGAATGACCGGCGGTCCGCACAGGCGAGGATCCGCCAGGGCGGATGGTACCGCTATCTCAAGCCATGACTAAGAAGCATATAATCATCGGCGCCGGGTCCGCCGGCATCAGTGCCCTGGAAACCATCGGCGGCATTGCGCCGCAGGACCGGGTAACGGTGATCACCAGGGAAGGGTTCCTGCCCTATTCGCCGACGGCGTTGCCATATGTGCTCTCGGGCCGCATCTCGAAGACCGACCTGGCCATGAGAGGCGAGGCATTTTTCGTTCAAAGAAAAGTGGAGCTGGTGAAGGGCAGGGAGGTGGTTGAGATGAACACCGGGGCCAGGGAACTGACGCTGGACGACGGACGGCGGGAATGCTATGACACCCTGCTCATTGCCACTGGCTCGGGACCGGTGACGCCGCTGGTCAAGGGGCTAGAGGAAACAGGTTATTTCCGCTTTCACCGCCTGTCGGATTGCGAACGCCTCGTCCAGGCCCTCGATGGGCCGCGGAAGGAGGTAATTGTGCTGGGAGCGGGTTTGGTGGGCATGGAAGTGGCCGCCGCCCTCCTCGAAAGGGGACACCTGGCCAGGATCGTGGAGAGGGAACCCCGGGTCTTGCCTTTGTACTTCGACTCCGGGGCCGAGCCGTTTATCCGGAAAACGTTCTTCAGGCACGGAGCGCAGATATACACCGGCGAGCCGGTGGTCGAGGTGAAAAACAGGGGCAGCCGCATACAGGCCACATTGGGCCGCTCGGGAGCCATCGAAGCCGATTTGCTGGTCAGCGCCGTCGGGGTACAGCCTGATATGGCGCTTGCCGAAAAGGCGGGCCTGAAGGTTAACCGGGGCATCCTGGTGGATGATAACATGAGAACCAGCGCCCCCGATGTCTATGCCGCCGGGGATGTGGCAGAGGCCAGGAGCTTCTTCACCGGAGAGCCCGGGATGAATCTCATCATCCCCAGCGCAGTGAACCAGGGGGAGGTGGCCGGCGCCAATATGGCGGGCGGACAGGAGAAATATGGCGGCTGGGTTTCAAAGAACATTTTTCATTTCTTCGATTGCGCCGCCTGTTCGCTGGGAATGGCCATGGCACATGGTCCCGGCTTTGAAATCATGCAGGCAAAGGATGAGGCTGCCGGAACGTTCAAGAAGATGGTCTTCAGGGACGGCGGCCTGGTGGGCGCCATGTTCCTTAACATTGAGGTTGACCCCGGGGTACTCCTCTATCTCATCAGGGAGAGGGTTAATGTCGAACCCTACCGCGAAGGGCTTTTCAAGAATACGGGCAAGATGGCCCTCTACCTGATGATGGAAAACGAGCGACGGGAAGCGATTCCGTCTTATCGCAAAGGGTGAGCCTTGGCCAGGACGTTTTTCGATCACATAAAGATAGAGTACGGGCGGTGTCCCCCGGGATGTTCCCTGTGCCGGGAAGCCTGCGCACGGGAGAAGGAAGGGGATGCCAGGGGTCTGGGGGCGGTCAAGCCGGTCGACGTCCCGGAATTGGATTTTGGCGGCGTGGCCGCCTGCGTGCAGTGCAGCCGGCCGCGATGCGCCCGGGTCTGCCCTACCGGGGCCATTGCCAAGAGCGATCAGGACGGCGTAGTCCGCATCCAGAGGGAAAAATGCACTGGCTGCGGGCTATGCCACCTGTCGTGCCCTTATGGTGGAATTTCCTACAATTCGACCACGCACAAATCGTTCAAGTGCGACACCTGCAATGGCCAGCCGGCCTGCGTCAGCGCTTGCCCCCATGGAGTGCTCTCCTTCCCAAAAAGTCGCGAGGTGACGAATTACTTCAAGACCAAAGACCTGTTTGCGCCCGGCACCACCCTGTGCTCCGGCTGCGGCGCCGAACTGGCCGCCCGGTTCATGATGCGGCTGGTGGGGAAAGATGCCATTCTCTTTGGCGCCCCCGGCTGCGCCGGGGCCATCACCGAGGGAATGCAACTTAAGGCCAGCACGGCGCTGCCGGCGGTCTTCTGCCTGATGACCAACGTGGCGCCGACGATGACCGGGGTCAAGAGGTACTACCAGAAACTCGGGCGGGAGGTGCACACGATTGCCTTTGTCGGCGACGGGACGACCGCCGACGTCGGCTTCCAGACACTGTCCGGCGCCGCGGAACGGGGCGAAAACATAATTTACGTTTGCTACGACAACGAGGCTTACATGGCTACCGGCATACAGCGCAGCGGCACCACGCCCTATCGCGGCTGGACATTTACCAGCCCGGTAGGCAGGCGCCGCTGGGGCAAGGAACAACTGCCCAAGAATGTCCCCCTTCTGATGGCTTTTCATAGTGGCGTAGCCTATGCCGCCACGGCCACCGTCGGCCACCTGGAGGACTTCGCCGCCAAGTTCAGCCGCGCCATGGAGGTCAAAGATGGCATGTCCTACATCCATCTCCTGTCCCCGTGCCCCACAGGCTGGAGGGCCGAGACCGACAGCGCCATCGACATATCCAGAATCGCCGTGGAGACTAACTACTTCCCCTTGTGGGAGTGCGTGCGGGGGAAATTCCGTCTCACCTGGGAGCCGAAAGATCCCAAACCGGTCAGGCGTTTCACCGAGCTTACCAACAGGTTTTCGCACCTCAAGGATGACGACCTCAGGGAACTACAGGAAGCGGTGAATTCCAGGTTTGCCTTGATCAAGAAGCTGGCGGAGTCGCTATGACGGTAATGCACGCCCTCATCCGTAGCCGCGCGGTTTCCGCGCGCGGCGATGGGCGAGGTGACCTCGCCGCTACGCCGCGCCATATTTCCCTGAGCCTGACCGGGCTTTCCTGAAAGGATACCACATGGGCATTGTTGAGCAAGACAGGCAGCGTTACCGCAAGGTCTTTGGCGAGAGAGACAAGCAGCGGGTACACTGGGTTTACCAGGTATGCGGCCTTTGCTATGCCGAATGCGCCATCCGGGTGAAGGTGGTCGACGGGAAGCCGGTCGCTGTCGAAGGCGTTCCAGAAAGCGCCAAAGGAGCGAAAGGAGGAATCTGCGCCCGGGGCGTTACCGGCTTGATGGACTATTACAATCCGGACCGCATTCTATATCCGGTAAGAAGGACCAATCCGAAGAAGGGCCTCCATGAGGACCCGAAGTGGCAGCGCATCTCGTGGGAAGAAGCCCTGGATATCGTCGCCGGGAAGATGGCGGAGGCCAGGAAGAAGAACCCGAATACGTTCCTGCTCACCCATACCCCAGGGCCCACCGGCAGCAGCCGGTGCTCCGGGGCGATCCATATGTTCCAGGCGGCGCACGGCACGGACAGTTGGGTATCTGGCGGGCCGGGCGTCCTGTGCGGCGCCTCGACGCATCACATAACCGGCTGGATGCACCTTGCCTGGGACGCTATCCCCGACTACCGCTTCTGCAACTATGTTTTGCGCTGCGGTGGCAGCGAAGGGGCCGGGGGCGGCCGCCAGATGGCGGCAACCATTCAAATGGCAGCTGAAGCCCGGGAGAGGGGCATGAGGATGACGGTCATTGACCCTCAGGGATTTACCGTCGCCGCCAAGGGCGAGGAATGGATACCGATCTTGCCGGGGACCGACAGCGCCGTGCTGTTGGCCATCGCTAACCTCATGGTGAACGAAATCGGTGTTTACGATAAGGAATTCATCCGGCACAAGACCAACGCCTGCTACCTTGTCGGTCCCGATCGCCTGTTCGTGAGAGACCGGCAGACCGGAAAACCCCTGGTCCTGGACGAAGCCGATGAGAAGGTGAAGACGTATGATGATGCCACCCTGAGACAGCCGGCCATCGAGGGCTGTTGTACCGCAGAGGGGGTGGAATGCCGGCCTGGGTTTGCCCTGATCAAAGACCACCTCAAGCAGTACCGTCCTGAGGCGGCGGCCGAGGTCAGCACCGTCCCGGCGGAAACCATAGGGCGGCTGGCAAGGGAGCTGGTTGAGGAGGCAAGGATAGGCAGCTTCACCGAGATCGGCGGGGTCAAAATCCCGTACCGTCCGGCGTGCGTGGCAGGCTACCGGGGAATACAAACGCATCAAAATGCCTTCCACCAGTATGCCTCCGTGGAACTGATAAACATCCTGCTCGGCAACCTGGACGTCTGCGGTGGGATACTGGGTTCGGGAGGAATACGGAGTTTCGGTTATCCTGAAACCGGAGGCTTCAAGTTTACCCCGTTTGCCGGACCCGACGGCATGCTGATGCATACTCACTGGGTTGCCGGGAAGGGCCCGTGGGAAGTCCATCAGGTTGGCCCGGGGAAGGCCATCCATTTTCGCGACATATTTGTTCATTCAATGGCTAACGTCTATCCCTACGGCGAAGACTGGGAAGAGTTGTGGAACAGGGCCGGCCGTCCCTTCGAACCCGAAGTCTTTTTTGCTTACGGCGGCAACCCGGTGATGAACATGGCCGATCCGGAGGCGGTGGGGAAGTTCCTTGGCCGGGTCCCCTTCGCCTTTGCTTTTCAGCCTTTCCACAATGAGACCACGGAGGGCTTTTGCGATATCGTGTTGCCGGAGACCCACTATCTCGAGACCCTGGACGCCTCCGCTGCCTTCATGGTGCAGATTGCCTTCCCGATAGGTTTGAACAAGTGGAGCGTTCACATCCGGATGCCGGTTGCCGAGCCCATGGGTGAGACCAGAGACGTCTGGAACCTGGTGTTTGACCTGAGCGACAGGCTGGGCATAAGGCCAAAACTCAATGAAACCCTGAGTGCCTTCTTCTCGCTGAGAAACCGGATGCTTGGGAAGGAGGCGGTGGCGCGCATTATAGGTCCCGAGGAAACGGTCTCGGAAATTGAACTTGCCGATAGGGCCATGAAACATCACTTTGGTGAAGGCATGGGGCTGGAGTGGTTTCGGGACCATGGCTTCATAACCTGGGAGAAGAAGCCTGAAGAAGGGTACTGGCGCTGGTTCGTTGATGCCCGGGCCCCTTTTTATTTCGAGCGGCTGGAGAGGGAACGGGAGGAGATAAGGGCCAGGGGTGAAGAGCTGGGCTTCCGCCTGCCCTGGGACCACTATACCGCGCTGGTAAGCTATTTTCCTTCGGTTATCTACACCGAAGTCCCGCCGGAATCCGAATATGACCTGTTCATGATCTCTTACCGGGACCCACTGATGAGCCACCGTTTTACCGCGGGCAACCCCTACATTGACGAGGTAGCCCGGGAAAACCCGTTCAGCTACAACGTAGCCATGAACTCGGAAACGGCGCGTCAAAAGGGTATCAGGGACGGGGACCGCATATATCTGGAGAACCGCTGGGGGAAAAGGCTGACGGGCAGGGTTAAGGTGACTGAACTGATCCATCCGCGAGTGGTTGCCGCCGTTGGGTTGGGTAGCTGGGCGAAAGGGCGTCCGATTTCGCGAGGCAAAGGCGTGAACCCCAACGCTTTGATCAAGGCAGATCAGTACCATATGTGCCCTATAACCGGGTCGGTGGAGCCCACGGTCAGGGTCAGGGCATATGCCGCGCAATAGGCAAAGGGGACTTCAATGAGATGGAGCATGCTCATAAACCTGAACAAATGTGTCACCTGCTATAGCTGCGTGGTGAAGTGCAAGCAGGAACACTTTCTGCCTCCCGGCGTGCTATGGGCGAGGATACTGGTGTCGGAGACCGGCAAACATCCCGGCGCAACCAAACTTGCCTATCCGGTGTTGTGCAATCACTGTGCAGAGCCGAAATGCGCCGACGTATGCCCGACCCGCGCCACCCAGAAGAGAGAAGACGGGATAGTGACGGTGGACTCCGACAAATGCATCGGCTGCCGGTATTGCGTTGTGGCCTGCCCTTATCAGGCGCGGACCTACCATGCCGCGAAGAAAGAGTATTACCCCGGCAGGGGTTTTACCGGGTTTGAGAAAATAGGGGAGAGTTTGTATCCTCACCAGACAGGGACTGTGAGCAAGTGTAACTTCTGCCTGGACCGGGTTGACGAGGGAATCAGGCAGGGGTTACGGCCCGGGGTCGACCGGGAGGCAACGCCGGCGTGTGTCATAACATGCCCGGCCAAGGCCAGATATTTTGGGGACCTGGATGACCCATCCAGTGAGATTTCACAACTCATGAGAAAGTGGCGGGCCGGTGCGCTCCGCCCGGAATACGGGACTGAACCGGCGGTGTATTACGCCCTGAAGTAAGTGCCCGGTACACCCCATCGATCCCGGCGCCGACGAACGGGTAGGGCGAACCCATGTGTTCGCCTGCGGGCAGACACACAGGTCCGTCCCTACAATGTATTGAGGAGGTACCAATTGGATCAGGTAAAAAAAGCAATTTGCCAGTGGTGTCACTCGAGATGCCGGGTCCTGGTCCACTCCAGAGACGGCAAGCTGGTCAAGATCGAAGAGGACCGCAGCGATCCCCGCGTCGACCAGATCCTTCCGGCTACCCGCGGCTGTGCCAGGCTCCTGGGGGCAAAGGAGTTTGTTTACCACCCGGACCGGTTGCGATTCCCTTTGAAAAGAAAGGGCGCAAAGGGTGAAAACAAATGGGAGAGAATATCCTGGGACCAGGCCCTGGACGAAATCGCCGGGAAACTGGGCGAACTGAAGGACAGGTACGGGCCCGAGACCTTGATGGCCACTTCGGGGACTGATCGTTCCAACGCCTGGACAGAGATGAGGTTCATGAATGCCTTCGGCTCGCCCAATTACGGCGGTCCCGGCCTGATATGCTTCGGGCCGGTACAGTCGCCGGCGGCGGCCATGACCGGCTGGCCGCTACGGCATCGCACTTCCTTTGTCATTGAAAAGGGCGCTACCGGCCCCACCACCAAATGTGCCCTGATGATCGGCCTCGACCCTTCACAGGCAGTGTTGCGACTATGGAAGTCAATGAGAGAGGCCAAAGAAGCCGGAACAAAGATAATCGTGGTTGACCCTCGCAGGACCAGGTCTGCCGAACTGGCCGACCTCTGGCTGCAGATCCGGCCCGGTACCGATGCGGCGCTGCTGCTCGGCATGATCAACATGGTGATAAGTGAAGGACTGTATGACCGCGAATTCGTGGAAAAATGGTGCTACGGGTTCGAGGACGTGGTGAAAAGAGTCAGTGAATATACCCCGGAAAAAGTGGCCGGGATAACATGGCTGCCGGTGGAGCAGATCAGGCAGGCAGCGCGGTGGTATGCCACCCTGAAGCCCGGTGTCTGTGTCCATGGCATGGGGATGGAGCAACTGGAGGACCAGCAGGATGCTATCCAGGCCAGGATCATCCTGCAGGCGATTACCGGCAACATCGATATCAGGGGTGGCGATTACACCCCCGGGTCGCTCCCGGAAATGGTCAGTGAAGGCGAGATGGAGCTTCCCGAAGCGCTGTCCCCGGAACAAAGGAGAAAACAACTGGGGATAGACCGGTTCAGACTGCTTTCTTGGCCGGGAAGGGAGATCATCTGGCACTACAGCAGCAGGCTGTGGAAACAGAACCCGATGGTCTTCTGCTTCGCCCACTTCCCGACGGTTTTGAGGGCGATGGTCTCCGGTAAACCTTACCCGGTGCGGGCCGGCATCACCGTGTGGAGCAATCCGATGATAACCGCAGCCAACACCCGGCTGGTGTACCAGGCCCTCAAGAGCCTGGACCTCTACGTGGTCAAGGACTCCTGGATGACACCGAGCGCCCTTCTGGCCGATTACGTTCTACCAAGCGAATGCTGGCTGGAGCGGCCCCTGGCTAAAGCCAATCTGGATAGCGACACCAGAATAGTGGCCGGGGAGCAGGCCCTGCCCAATTTTGTTCCGGACGAATTCGAGTACCTGACCGACTACGAGTTCTTCCGCGGTCTGGGCGTCCGCACCGGACAGGAGCAATACTGGCCCTGGCGCAACCTGGAAGAAGCTTTCGACTACCAGCTCAAACCCATGGGGATGACCCACCGGGAATTCATGGAAAAGAGGAACGGCCTGCACTTCCCCCCTGACACTTTCAAGAAGTACGAAAAACAGGGCTTCAGCACACCCACGGGAAAACTGGAGCTGCGATCGACGATTCTCGAAAGACTGGACTACGACCCTCTTCCGAAATACGTGGAACCGAAGGAAAGCCCCGTCTCACGGCCGGACCTGGCCAGGGAATACCCTTTGATGCTCATAACCGGCGGGAGGTTCCTGCCCTATTTCCACTCCGAGCATCGCCAGATCGAGTCGGTTCGGAAACGGTACCCCCATCCTGTTGTTCAACTGCATCCGGACACGGCTCGAAGCCTCGGCATAGAGGATGGCGACTGGATATGGATAGAGACGATACGCGGACGCTGTCGCATGAAGTGCTCTCATTTTGAGGGCATTCACCCCCAGGTAGTCCACGCCGAGCATGGCTGGTGGTACCCCGAACTGCCCGGCGAAGAGCCGTGGCTGAAGGGAGCGTGGGAGTCCAACATAAATGTTTGCACCGGCGACGAGCTGGAACGTTGCGATCCCAAGAGCGGCGGATGGCCTTTGAAAACGGCCCTGTGCAGGGTATATAAACAAATCGGATACTGACTGGCGTCGCCATAGTCCAGCCGGCATGACAGCAATGGCAAATAGACCAAAAATCCAACGATCGAATAATTCGTTTTACGGGAGATGAGCAACATGATCATAGATAGCCACACCCACATGATCCATGGCAGGTCTGTCGAAGCTATTGAGTACATAGGCGGCGCCAGCATAAGGCGGCAACTGGACCGCCTGAAAGCAGTCACCCGCGGCAAGCCACATGCCAGCGATGTGGCTATTCGGGTGGCACAGATGGACAGGTTTAACGTGGACTATCAGATAGCCACGCCATTACCGACAATGGACGCTAACAAACTCGGTGTGCCTTCGGAAGTGGCGATCAAGATCACCCGGATGGTTAATGACGGCATGGCCCGCCTCACCGAAGAGTCGCGTGGAAGAGTGCTGTGCGCCGGTTCAGTGGCCATGAACGCCCTTGACTGCGGAGGCCTGGACGAAATGGACCGGGCTTTCAGAAGCTTAGGTCTCAGGGCCTTCAGTGTCATGACCAACATTGAGGGTAAGCCGCTCGACGCAATGGAATTCCGGCCATTCTGGCACAAGGCGGCGGAATTGAACTCCCCGGTATTCATTCATCCCGCCGACCCGGTAAATCCGGATGGACGCCCTTACGAGTCAGGATACTATCTCATGCACGTCTTTGGCTGGCCCTTCGAGACAACCCTGGCACTCTCCAGGCTTGTTTTTTCGGGGATCATGGAGCAGTTACCGGGGCTGAGAATAATCAGCCACCACCTCGGGGGAATGATTCCATTCTACTGGGGACGAATGGAGGAAGACTATCTGCCCGAGCTGGAAAAGGTCAGCGGGGTGAACATGAAGAAACCCTTGAAGGAGTATTTCGGGAAGTTCTTCCATGATACCGCGATCGGCATCAATCCCTGGGCGCTCAGGCTATCGTACGAGCTCTTCGGGCCTGGGCAACTGTTGTTTGCCACCGATGCCCCATTTGGCCCTGGCAATGGCGACAGCCGGCAGGAGTCCTATCCCCGGCTCATTACTGAATCGGGACTGCCGGCCGGCGATGTCGAAAGAATACTGGCAGGCAATGCGGCGAGAATTTTTGGGATCGTTTCCTGATGCCGGTAGGGGCGAGGCCATGAAGGGGTAATGAGGGTTGGCAGCGTTGCGATAATTCCGGCACATTTGGCGCACGAAAGCAGGCAAACATGGCAAGAGAGCCCTTCCGCTGGGAGCCAGAAACGGTGGCGGAAATGACGTCAGAGGAAATTGTGAAGAAGATGAAGGAGATGGTCCCCACCTTCGACCTGGACTCCTTCGTTGTCAAGACTGAGAAATATCTTTCAAGCGAGGACCTTGCAGACGAGGAATACTACCCGCAGGCCAGTTTTTCTGATGAAGACGAGGATTTCCTCTGGATCGCCCGATGCCTATGTCCTGCTGGCCGAGGAAAAGGCGCAGACCATAGAGGAGGCGCTGCGGCTGTATGAATTTGGAGTCAAGGCCGGAGAACGGGCCGTGGGGAAAAAGACGTTCGAGGAAGACGCTGGTGGATTCTGGGGCCTGGTGGAGACGCGCCCGTACATGCGCGCCAGGGCCGGTCTGGCTAACTGCCTGTGGACCATGGGAAGGCGGAGCGAAGCCATCAGCCATTACCGGGAGCTTCTCAGGCTCAACCCGAATGACAACCAGGGAATCCGTTATTCGCTGGCGTCTGCGCTGCTGGAGACGGGGAAAATCAGCGCCCTGCAGGAGCTGTTAGACCAATATAATGAACCAACGGCCGACTGGCTTTTTACCAGGGCGCTGGTGGCCTATATCAGGGGTGGAAACAGCGATGACACTCGCAACAGCCTCCGGACGGCCCTTGATGGAAATCCGCATGTGAGCGCTTTTCTCCTTGGCGAGAAAAGATTGCCCAAGAAGCTGCCAGATTACACCGGCTTTGGGGATGAAGACGAGGCTGCCAGCTACGCCGCCGAGTTCGGGCCCGGCTGGCGACAGACGAAAGGGGCCATCGACTGGCTGGCTTCGGTAGCCCGTGAGCGGCTACGAAAATGAAACCTCCCAGTTGCCATTTTTTGTGGCAGGAGACCGCAGTGCATCGAGGAGCATGTCCGGCGTGATGGGCAACTCCCGGATGCCGGCGCCGGTGGCGTCAGATACGGCGTTAGCAATGGCCGGGGCGATAGCGCCGCGGGCCCCTTCGCCAACTTCCTTGCCTCCAAAGGCTCCTTTGGGTTCGAAGGTTTCTACGAAACTGGCGACAACGGGGGCCGTATCCAGGGCGCCGGGGAGCTTATAGTCCAGGAAAGACGGGTTCATTGTTTGACCGTCTTCCCTGATAATCTTCTCGAACAGGGCGTCGCCCTGGCCGGAGATGGCCTGGCCCTCAAGCTGGCCGGTAGCGCCCTGTGGATTGATGACGGTGCCGGAGTCCGACACCATGTAGAGGTTCTTCACGTCAACCCGGCCCAGTTCCCTGTCTACCTGCACCTCAGCCACGGCGACAGCAAAAGAATAAGCATCGCTATAGCGTGAGGTACCCGGCTCGGCCTCGAGCATAGGGCAAAACCCCTTTCCCATCACTTCGGGCATCCCCGCTCGCCGCATGTCGGCGATAAGCCGGGAAAAAGGGATGACCCGGTCCGGGCTGTGTTTTGCGTGCACCGCGCCCGCCCTGGCATCCAGATCGCTGGCCTCCAGGCTCAGCAGCCTGCCGGCGCCCTCGAGAAGCTGCCGCCGCGCGTCCGCGGCAGCCCTCCGCACCGCCTGGCCGTTTACCCTGACGCCGTTGCTCAGAAAGTTGCCGACGTCGGCGGGGCAGAGCTCAGTGTCGCCGGAAACGATATTGACCTGGTCGATTCCGATGCCAAGCTCCTCAGCGGCAATCTGGCACATGGCAGTCTCTGATCCCTGCCCGAATTCGACACAGCCGGCGTAGAGGGTGGCGCTGCCGTCCGGATTCATCTTTATTAGCGCGTTGCTGCCTGGCGGCAGGGGCGGGCGGTAGGTGCCGGTGAACATAGTGGCCAGGGCCATGCCCATGCCGCGGCCGGCCTCGCCTCTTCTGGTCTTCCAGCCGCTAATTTCGGCTGCCTTTTCGATGCAGCCCGCCAGCCCGCAGCTTGCCAGCGTGTCGCCATTGGGCAGGCGGTCGCCAGCCTTGCTGACGTTCCTCAGCCGGATTTCAACCGGGTCAAGCCCGATATCCCTGGCCAGCATATCAAGCTGCACGTCGACGGCGAAGCGGGATTGCAAGGCGCCGTGGCCACGCTTGGCGGCGGCGCCGGACTTGTTGGTATAGATGGCGATGCCTTCGTGCTTGATGTTCGCTATGCGGTAGACAGGAATCGACCACAAATAGGTGAGGAAAAGGGCTATTGGCGCCGAGCCCCGGTATGCCCCGCAATCGTCAAGCACGTGCATCTCCTGGGCCACCAGCGTTCCGTCCTTTTTGATTCCCGTCTTGATGTCGATCACCATGCCATGGTCTGTCTTGCAAGCGGTAAAGACATCCTCGGTAGAAAGGGAAATCAGCACCGGGCGGCCGCACTTGCGGGAAAGGAACCCGGCCAGGAACTCGTAAGGGAAGAAACCAACCTTGCCGCCAAACGCGCCGCCGACATATGTCTTGTGTACCCTGACCCGTTTGAGCGGCTCATCGAGAGTCCTGGAGAGCCAGTACCTTTTGACTTCTCCTCCCATATGGGACAGCCAGAAACTAAACCCTTCCGAGGATGAATAGCTGGCCAGGGCGGCGTGGGACTCCAGAGCGGCGTGGGCGGTGGCGGGAATGATGAACCTGTCTTCCCTTACGTGGTCGGCTTCCTGGAAGCCGCGATTGATATCGCCATGCTCCATAAGGAACCGGGCGGCGACATTGTTGAGGTCTTTTTGCCCGGCGCGTTCCGCCTGCTCAGCCAGCATCTGCCACAGCGGGCTGTGGGCCGCGGTCCCCGGAGAAGGCTGCCGGACAACCGGCTCGTGAATTGCCGGCGCAGCTTTCTTCAGCGCCTCTTCGGGCGCAAAAACCGGTTTCAATGGCCGGTACTGCACTTTGATCAGCCTGAGGGCCTCCTCGGCGATGTCCTCCCGGGAAGCGGCCACGGCGGCCACCTCCTCGCCGATGTAGCGGACTTTCCTGGTTGCCAGGACAAATTCGTCACACGGGTTATAGGCGTTGTCAACCGTGCCATGCCGGATTTCTCCGGTGTCCTTTGCCGTGATCACCGCGGCTACTCCGGGCAGTCGCTCCGCGGCGCCGGCATCGATGCTCAGTATCTCGGCGTGGGGATGGGGACTGCGCAGGATCTTTCCGTGGAGCATCCGCGGCAGCCGGATGTCGGCAACATACTGGGCGCGGCCGGTTGCTTTGGCCGGGGCATCCACACGCGCAACATTCTTGCCGATCAGGTTGTAAGTAGAGTTCCCTGGGTTCGTTGAGTTCATTGAGTTCCCTTGGTTCCCTGTGCCGACTCGGCGGCCGCAGCCGCCTGCATTACCGCCCGGGGCGCCAGCACGGCCATGGCCCTTCTCACATAGGCCGGCGACACATCCAGGGCGACCGGCGCCAGTGGCAGCCGCGAGGCGGACTCCGCTACCAATCTGGACGTCCCTGAATCTATGCGCTTTCCCAGAAGGGGGGCGATCGCCTGGTGCAATGAAATGGGCGCGGAGGCGATGCATCCGACGACCATCCTGGCGCTGGTGCATGTTCCATCGCCTCCCAGTCTCACGGATGCGGCCACCGACAGTATGCCGAAGTCCACCGCGTGGCGAATACTATGTTTGAGAAAGGACAGCCCGGAGCGCGGTTGGGGGCCGGGGATTTCTACTTCGGTAATCATTTCGCCGGCCGGAAGAGTGAATGGACTCGCACCGTCGCCCGAGTAAAGGTCGGCAACAGGAATGTGTCGTTGTCCCCGCCAGCGGCGAAGCTTGATGCTCGCGCCCATGGCCGTCAAAACCACCGGGAGGTCAGCGCAAAAAAGGGCGAAGCAGCGTTTCCCTCCCTTGACCGCGTGGCAAGATTTGCCGCCGGTCTTGTAGCACGGGCCCCTTGACTCTCTCCAGAGGTCTGAATGGTTGAGGAACCGGCACCTGGTATCCAGGCAGAGATTGCCCGACAGGGTAGCCCGGTGCCGTATCTGTGGTGAAGCGACCCGGGAGGCCGCCTCGCGAAGAGGGGAAAACCAGCCGGTCAACTCCTTTGAAGTTTCTATCGCGTGGATGGGGGTGAGAGCGCCCAGCCGCAGCATGCCATCCGCCGGGTAGATATAGTCCAGCGGCAGATGCGACGTCCCGACCAGGTAGGACGGCGTGGCGAGCCGTTGCTTCAAACGGACAAGCAGGTCGGTCCCACCGGCCAGGAGAACCGCTTTTTCCGGAAAGCGGCCCAGCATGTGGCAAGCCTGGCCGACGGTTTCGGGCCGGAGATATTCCAAATCGGGCAAGTTCATCTTCAGGCAAGCAGTGTAACAGTCAAACAGTCAAACAGTCAAACAGTCTGAACAGTCTGAACAGTCAAACAGTTCGTAGCGGCACGCCGCCGCGTGCCTCGCCCGAAGCATTGACATGCCATAAAGTGTGAAGTAGACTGAATTTGTCCACCGGCGAAATAATAGAGGAGGTCCTATGAAGAGACTGGTCCGGGTTTTCCTTTCTGCGTTAGTCATGGCACTTCTTCTGGTATGGGCAACGGGCTGCGAAAGACCGCCGGCGCCGCCCACAGCTACCCCTGTTCCTCCGGCCGCCACAGCGCCACAACCCACGGCGACTCTACCGAAGCCGTCTCCTACACTGCCGAAGCCGTCTCCTGCACTGCCGAAGCCCACTGCGACGCGGCCGCCCCCGACGCCATCTCCCAGGCCTCCGAAGGGCGCCGAACTGCAGGCGACCTCAATCAAGATCACCCCTTCGCTGGTTTTCCCCGGCCAGGCGGTTAAGGTCGAGGCCGAGGTGATCAATGCCGGCGATGTCAAAGGCACGGTTGCCGCGGTCCTCAAGGTCAATGGCGTAGACACAGATTCCAGGCCGGTGACTCTGGACCCGGGGGCCTCTGACAAACTGTCGTTTGAGATGATGCGGGACGCCGCCGGGACCTATGCCATTGATATCGGAGGCAAGGTCTCGAATCTGACGGTGATGGAGACCAAGACCTACTCCAGCCCGCAATTTGGCTACTCATTTGCCTATCCTGGCGATTTTACGCTCAATGCCGATAATCCGACCCATGTCCAGGTCGATAGGCCGGGAACCGTGATGCAGGTGGCTGTGGACATACTGGACCCCGCTATCGGACCCGCGGAGTTTGCCAGGATGGTTGCGGATGAAAATGCCAGTGTCAGCGGCTTCCAGTTGACCGGTCAGAAAGAGGTGCGTAGAGACGAAGCCCTTTTTGGCTACCAGCAGGATTTTTCCGTCACCACCGCGGGGGGAATCAAGATTCCCGGTACGCAACTGCTGGTTAAACGCGGGAGATATGGGTTCGCGGTGGTGGCGCAGGCGGAGGAGGCAATCTTTGATGAGAACAAACTGGTCTTCGATGCCTTCATGGCAGGTTTCAAGCCCCCGGCGGTGGCCACCGGGGAGTTTACCGACAGCAGTCATGGCTTTAGCCTGAGGCTTCCCACCGGCTGGGATGCCATCGAGACTGAGACCGTACCCACGGTGCTCAGATTCAATGGCCCGCCGGCGAGGACCACGGGTGTCAGGGGTTTTGTCCAGATGACGCCTCTGGCCAGGGAGACAACGGCGAAGGACCATGCCGCAAACGTCCTTGACTCCGTCAGGCAACAGGTCCCTTCGGTGAAGGTTGTTTCTCAAAAGGATATCGTCGCCGCCGGCGGGGTAAAGGGCTTTGATACCGTGTTCACGTTTGTGCAGAGCGGCGTCACGTTGCAATGGCGCGACGTGACGCTAATACGCGGTTCGCAGTCATGGGACATCTTCTTCATCGCCACGGCGCCGGAGTTCGCTGCCCATCAAAGCGCCATAGACCAGCTAGTTGGCTCTTTCTCGTTTGTGGAGCCCAGGCCTTTCGGGGTGGTCCGGGGACAGTCCTGGTTCGTGTTCGGGGAGGACATTTTCTCGCTGGACCCGGCCCATAGCGAAGAGGGCGCCGCCGGCATCATCGGCGCCATATTCGGCGGTCTGGTCAAGCATGGACCGGACCTGAAGGTGACCGGGGATATCGCCGATAAATGGGAGGTGAGCGCCGACGGGACGACTTATACGTTCCACATCCGCGATGGGGCCAAATTCCAGAACGGCAGGGCGGTTACCGCGGCTGACATAAAGTTTTCCTGGGAACGGGCCTTAAACCCGGAGACCGGATCGCGCAAGGCCCTGACTTACCTGGGCGATATTGCCGGCGCCCGGGACATGGCGTCCGGCAAGTCTACTGAAATAAGCGGCATCAAGGCGATCGATGAACGTACTCTGCAGGTGACTATTGATGGCGCCAAGCCCTACTTCCTGGGGAAACTGGCGCAGCCCGCCGCCTTCATCGTGGACCGGGCCAACGTCGCCCGCGGCCTGAACTGGACCAATGCGCCCAACGGCACCGGACCGTTCCGCTTGAAGCAGTGGAAGAAGGATGACCTGCTCATCCTGGAAAGGAACGAAGACTACTATCAACCGGTCCGGGCAAAGAACGTGGTAATCCGGATATTCGCCGGAAATCCGATGCTGATGTATGAGCGGGGAGAGATAGATATGACCAGGGTCAGCCTGGTCGACCTGGAGCGTGTCCTGGACAGGACGAATCCGCTTAACAAAGAGCTTCTTTCAGGCAGGTTGATTTCCACAGCGTATATCGGGTTCAACGTCACCAAACCGCCGTTTGATGATATCAATGTTCGCCGGGCGTTCGGCATGGCCCTGGACCTGGACAAGATACTGGAGGTTTCCCTGAAGGGAGTTGCCAGCCGCGCCGCGGGCTACGTGCCGCCGGGAATCCCGGGCAATAATCCGGAGCTTAAGCCATCGCCCTTTGACCCGGCGCGGGCAAAGGAGCTGCTGAACCAGTCCAAATACGGGAGGGCGTTGCCTGCGGTGACCCTTTACGTGTTTCGCGGAACGGGGCCCGATGTGGAGGCAATGATCGCCATGTGGAAGCAAAACCTTGGCGTTGACGTCAGGGTGGAAGTCATCAATGAGCTCAAGGATTTCTTGGAGCGCGGCTATAAGCGCGAGTTTCAGCTCTTCGAGGGTAACTGGTCCGCCGACTATATTGACCCGCAGAACTTCCTGGAAGTCCTGTTCCACAGCGCCAGCGCTGAGAACCGGTCAGCTTTTTCCAATCCGGCCATCGATGCCGCCCTGAAGGAAGCAGCTATCGAGCCGGATGCCGGCAGGCGTGCACAGAAATACCGGGAAATCGAAAAGACGATACTCAATGAGCTTCCGGCCATCCCTTTTTTCCAGAATTGGAACAACCATCTTCTCTCGAAATCATACGTCAAGGGGCTTACGGTCTATCCCATTTCGGTCAATCATTGGAAAGATATATCTATAAGTAGATAGTAGTCAGTAGTCAGTAGCCGCACGTTGCACGTGCGGCGGCACGCTGCGGCGTGCCGGAACCCAACGAACACAGGGAACTCTAGAAGGTAGGACTTTCATGTTTTCGCGGCTTTCAGCGATCAGGTCTGGCACTATCCTGGTGCTGGCGATGACCGTGGCGCTCGCGTGCCGCGGCCCGGCCACCTCCCCGCCGCCGGCGACCGCCGCACCGACTACAGTCGTTCCGACCGGGGCGACCACGCCTACCCTGACTGTGGCCGCGACGGCTACGCCGTCGCCCCGGCAGGCCTCCCCGGTCCCCACGGCTTCACCGGCTCCGGTCCGCACCCTCACGCCATCTCCGGCGCCGGCTCCCGGCACGATACCTCCGCCGGCGATTTCCCCGACCCTGGCTGTCGCCGGGACGGCTGCGCCTGTCCCCAGGCCGGCGGACATCAAGGTAGCGCGCAACCGGACGTTGCCAGACTTCCCCAACAAGCTCACCTTTTCTCTCGAGGGCAGCAGCGGCCAACCGGTCAGGATGGTCTTCCTCGAGTTTGGCACCAACAAGCGGTCTATCGTCACCGAAATAACCAGGGTACAGCCGGCGCACGGCGCTTCGACCGATATTAATGTCAACTATTCATGGGAAATGAGAAAAACCGGCTCGATTCCGCCTGGCGCCCGTGTCTTCTGGGAGTGGCACATTACCGATTCCGCCGGCGGCGCCTTCACGACCCCGCGGCAGACGGTGACCTGGGAGGACCCGCGGTTTTCCTGGCGGCAGTGGCCGTCTGCCAATCTGGACATTTTCTACTTGAACCAGACGTCTGCCTTGATGAAGGACCTTACCTCGGGCCTGGAGTCTAACCTGAGTCGGATCAAGCTCAAGGTGCAGATTCCCCCTGAGAGAAAACCGCGCATTTACGTATACAATGATTCGCGGGATGTCAGGAACGCGATCCTGTTCACGCAGGAATGGACAGGCGCCCTCGCCTTCCCGGACTTCAATATCATTTTGACCGCAGTGGATCAAAGCAACCTGGACTGGGCCAAGACGGCCTTGCCGCACGAGGTCACGCACTTGCTTGTCGGGGAGATGGTCTTCGGCCCATTCGGACGGCTGCCCACCTGGTTGAATGAGGGACTGGCCCGCTATTCTGAAGGCGAAATAAGCCAGCTTGACCGCGACGCCATTAATAAGGCGCTCAAGGCAGGCGCGCTGATCTCCGTCCGCAGCCTGTCTGGCAGCTTTCCCCAGGATGCCAATCAGGCCCTGCTGGCCTATGCGGAAAGCAATAGCCTGGTAACGCATTTAATTGTGAACTATGGCTGGGACAAGATGCAGCAGCTTCTGGCAGTGTTTAAAGATGGCAGCACCTACGATAACGGCTTGAAAAAGGTCTACGGCATTGACATGGATGGCCTGGAGAGGGAGTGGAAATCGAAGTTGCCGCCCTAGGATTCAAGATTCAAGATCTGTAGGGCCGAGCCAGGGGGAAGGGCAGGGAAGTCCGGGCGGCTCGCCCGCCGTGCCTTCGGACTAGCCGCCAAGCTCCGATTTCATCGGGGACTCTCTGGCCAGCCCCTACGATTTGCAGCCCTTGTCCAGAGTCTGAACGGCGGTTTTATCTTCGTGAGTCCTGGATGTCTTGAATCCTAAGTCTTGGATCTTAGATCGTATTCGGTCGTAGTCTTTGCTGAAGCCGAGCTTGACCAGAGCGGTGACCAGGTTGGGAAACCGGCGTCTGTCGACCAACCGGCTCAGTTCCGCAGCCGTGGCCGGCAGGCCGAGCTTCCTGGCCGGCGCCAGGGCCTTTTCATCTGCGGTGGGGAAGAGCTCGTCCCAAACAGCCTGGGCTTCCCGGCAAAACATCTCCACCCCCGCCGGGCCGATGCCTTTGAATTCGTCCAGGAGTTGCCGTTCGCGGGCCGGATCGCGCCCTGCCTTTTCCCTCAGATTGCGCAGGTCGCCTCCATAATCATCCCGCACCTTTTGCGCCATTTCGGCGAGCATCGCCGAACGGCTTTCGTCATAGCGGACATAATGCGCCTCATTCAAAGCCCTGATCCTGTCTTCCCATGTCGATGACAGGAGCTTTTCAGGTGTAGTCCATCCCCTCGATATCAACCTGCGGGTAGCCTCCATGGCAATTGCCGCGCTTATCCGGGTGCTGGAAACTACCGTGGCCATGAGAATGCAAAACAAGGGAGAAGGTTCATTCTTGAGATCGATGCCGAGGTCCTGAGCGAAGGTTGTGCCGTATTCCTGGAGTAAGACGGTGACTATTCTGTCATGGTCGGCCTTTTGTGGCATAAAGACCCTCCTTCAAGCTTTGTTTATAGTCTGCCTCAGGCGGTGGGGCGCGGCCTATCCGTATCAACCCCTAATCGAGGAGTCGGGAGATAGGAGATAGGAGTTAGGAATTAGCCATTAGCCACTGAAAAAGGTTGAGAGCATCTATCGCTAGCCCTCCAATCTGTCTCTCTTATCCCTATCTCCATCTCCATCTCTATCTCTATCTCTATCTCTATCTCCTAACTCCTATCTCCTATCTCCTGTTTGACATTGACACCTCCCTTCAAGTAAGCTTGGTTGCCTGCTGGTCGATACGGGAAGGGCGGAGATTCACAACAAGTGAGACCCTGGTTCTGAAACAGTCTCTGCTGAAAGTGATCCGGGCCCACTACCGGTACGTGATCGTTGTGGTGGGGTTCTTTGTTGGCCTGCTGACCTGGGGCGGCTACAACTCCCTGGGCGTATTCATTCTTCCTATCATCTCTGAAATGGAATGGACACGCGGTTCAATTTCAGGGGCCTATTCGTTTGCGTTCCTGGTATCAGGTTTTTCCAGTCTCCTTGCCGGCAGGCTGAGCGACAGCGCCGGCCCACGAGCCGTTTGTGCAGCTACCGGCATTTTTCTGGGGATTGGTTTTCTGCTGGCATCCCGGGTGCAGTCGATGTGGCAGTTTTACCTGGCTTTTGGCCTGGTCGGGATGGGGTTGAGTGGAGAAATGTCCAGTTTGCCGGTCTTGACCCGCTGGTTCTCCCGGACACTCGGCCTGGTGACGGGTATCGCCAAGAGCGGAGTGGGGATAGGCATCATGGTAGTTCCGGTGCTGGCTGCTTCGCTGATTGTGGGGCTGGGTTGGCGGGTGGCGTTCGCCATCATCGGAGGGGTCACTGCCGCGGGTATGGTGGTGGCATCGCTATTATTGAGGAGGGACCCGTCCCAGGTTGGACTGCCACCTGGCGGCACTCCCCTGGCGCCGCCCGGTGACAAAGTGATCGTTGGTCCACCCGGCGCCGACCAGCCAATCGTCAGCCGGGAGGTTTCTCCGATAACCTCCCGGATGGCGCTGAAAACAGGCCGTTTCTGGACTTACGCATCGATAATGCTGCTGACTTCGGTGGTGACCAGGGCAGTTATCACTCATTTCGCTCCACATATGGTTGATCTCGGCATAGATGCCTCGGAGGCGGCAAGGTTGCTGGGCGCGGTCGGGGGATTCAGTCTTCTCGGCAGATTAGGCCTGGGAGCGGCGGCGGATAAACTTGGCGTATTCCGGGTACAGGCAGTTACCCTGGCGCTGATGACCGCCTCACTCGCCTGGCTTCAATTTGCCTCCAGCCGGTGGTCGTTTTTCCTGTTTGCCGTGGCTTATGGGGTTGCGCACGGCGCCTACTTTACCCTGTTTTCGCCCCTGGTGGCCAGGCTATTCGGCTCCTTCGCCGCCGGCGCGATTCTGGGGATGTTCGCCTTCATCGGTACGCTGGGGGGATCGGCTGGCCCCTTGCTCGCCGGTTACACCTTTGACATCACCGGCAGTTACGGGTCTGCTTTCTTCGCGTTCCTGCTGATGAGCCTGGGAGCGTTGGCCCTCGGGATAGTGCTGATGCGCGGCGTCCGGGAGCTGGGGTAGCGGCACGGCGCGCCGTGCCGTAGTGGCACGCTGCCGCGTGCTGGACCGGGAGGTGAGAGTGAGAGCCCGTAGGCGCGGGGCGTTGGCTCGCCCCTGCATGTCCAATGTTGGACTCATCCGGTACGCCCGGCGTGCCGTTCATTTTTTCTTCGAGCTTCTGCGGTCATTGCCGTTGAGCCACTCACACCACCCTACCCGGGCGGGCGAGCCGCCCCCAACTCCGTGCCACCACCCCGCCTTGGCGTCGCCCCTACGACCCAGATGCCTGTCGCGGCGCTGCAACACCCGGGCGGGCGAGCCGCCCCCACCCGGCAACCCCGTCCCCGCCGTGGCGTCGCCCCTACGGCACTCGCAGCACGCGGCAGCGTGCCGCTACGATCGGCTCGATTTGGGTCCCAATTCCTCGCTCAACTGCAGCCGGTGAAGGATATCGGCGCGACTGACCAGCCCGGCGCACTGGCCGTTTCGTTCAACCAGTACCTGGTTGATGTCATGGTCCGTCAGTATCCTGGCCACGGAACTGAGGTTATCGTCCTGCGACACGGTATACAGGGGCTGGCGGGTCATCACTTCTTTTACCGGAGTTTGGGACCATTTCTCCCGGGGTAGCCCCTTTACGTCGGTCACGGTAACGATTCCCATCAGGCGTCCGCCATCGCAAACCGGTACCGCCCGGCCGTATCGTTTCTGGAACACGCCATCGATGATCTCTGATACCGTGGTGTTGGGAGACACGGTAACCTGGTCTTCCTGCATGGCATCGCGGACCCGAATTCCGCTCAATTCCTGTTGAAGCGCCACCTGCTTGCGACTGGCGGTGGCTGCGGAACTCAGGTACCAGCCGATAAAGGCTATCCAGAATCCTCCCAGGAAATTACCGGAGAAGGCGTTGATTGCGCCAAACAGGATTAGCAGCCAGCCGAAGGCATGACCCACGCTGCCGGCAATATTTGTCGCCTTAACAAGGTCCCGGGTTTTTGCCCAGATGATCGAGCGCAGGACGCGGCCCCCATCCAGCGGGAATCCCGGAAGAATGTTGAAAATGGCCAGGGCCAGGTTAATGACGGCCAGATAGTTGAGCAGAGCTGCGGTGGGGCTGCGCTGGTCCTGCACCATTCCCGTGGAAACAAAGAAGAGGCCCGCCAGGGCCAGGCTGGACAACGGGCCGACTATGGACATGGTGAACTCGGTGCCCGGCTCTTTCGGCTCTTCAGCGATGTTGCTCACGCCGCCGAAGAGAAACAGGGTAATGCTGCTGACCTTCATTCCCTTTGACAGGGCAACGAAGGAATGGGCCAGTTCATGTACCAGCACGGCGGCGAACAGCATCAGCGCCGCGGACGCGCCGGTGATCCAATAAGTCGCGGTATCCCATTCGGGATATTGCGGCCGGAACCATCCCTGGGAGACGGTCCAGGTGATGAGCAAGAAGATGAATATCCAGGTGTAGTGGATGCCTATGTCTATGCCCGCAATGCGCATCAATCGGAATGAGCTTTTCATGGCGTCTTACCTCACTATTCTCGTTCAGGCCCTCGGCCGGTTATGGAGAACATACTCAATGCTACCACAATGCCCTGACGTCAGGTATATGCACAAATACCTAGTTATGTTGTTCCACTACCTGGCGACCTCTTTGAACAGGTCTGCGGCCACCCTGAGCAGTTTGCCCTGCTCGAGCTTGTAGTCCTCGCCCGGCAATATGTCTTTGGGTCCCGGCACCAGTACCGGGTCGAACCCTTCGGTGGAAACGTCGACGCGGGCAGAAACATAGCCGGAATACTTCGATAGTATCGCGCCACCTTCTTTGCTGGCCGCCCAATTGACGAACAGCTTTGCCGCTTCGGGATGCGGCGTGTTGTCGAAGACCATGAGGTTAAGCGGTCCGGAGGTCAATGGTTGTCCCTCTTTCATGGCGATGAGCTTGATGGGCGCCCCCGCCCGGGCCATTTTGTCCACCTCTGAAGGCTCGACGCCGATGCCAATAGGATACCTGCCCCGGGCCACCCATTCCGCTTGCAGGCGCTGGTCCCGGGTGATAGCCGGCTCCTGTTTGACCAGCTTCTGTATGTATTGCTGACCCCTTTCCCTGCCGTATGCCTGGAGCATGATGAAGGTGAACCATTCGGCGCCCATCCCGGCAATACTCGGGTCGTTGATCACAATCTTTCCCTTCCACTTGGGCGCCAGCAGGTCCTCGGTCGAGGTAATCTCGCCTTCCTTGACCAGTTCAGGATTAACCGAGGTATATGTCAGGCTGTTCAGCGACAGGGCCAGGGAAGTCCTGGCGTTATCGGCAAAAATCAGCTTTCCGGTGCGCCATTTGCTGGCATCTCTGGCCTCAGGCAATATGAGCATGGGCTCCAGGGGGACAGTGATTTTCATCGGGTTGATCGAGTTGTAAAACGTGCCAAGTCCCATCAGCATGATATCAACTACGTAGAGACCCGCCTTGCGCTCGCTGCTCACCTTGCCGGCAAGCTCGGAACCGCGACCGGCGACGAAATTGAGGGCTATGCCATATTTGTCGCGGAACGCCCGGGCGGACTGGTCGGCAGCTTCGCCGATGGAGGCGTTGTAGATTACCACCAGGCCTTCCTTCCTGGCGGCGCCAACCAGCGAGTCCCATGGCGAGGGGGCGGCTGCCGGACCGGTCTGTCCTCCGGGCGAGGCGGCAGTGGGAGAAGGGACAGTGGCGGCTGGCGCGCACGCGGCTAGCAGAAGCAGGACTAACAGGGCAACCGATGCGACCGTCTTACCGTTCATTTTGACCTCCCTGCGCGTATTAATCTGACAGCCTGTCTTCGTGGCTAAGGCCGGAAGATTTTTAGCATATTTTGAGGCTAAAAGTCAACCTGGGGAAGGGAAAAGGGGAAAGGGAAAAGG
>CAZFEA010000003.1:0-3223 GCA_964518085.1 uncultured Dehalococcoidia bacterium | reverse complement strand
TGCCTGTTACCTGTCACCTCCCCGGCACGGGCACCGTGCCGCTACGCCCCCGTTGCCTGCTACCTGTTATGCGGCCAGGGGGCGACCTGTTTCAGTCCGAGCTCTGTCACCGCTTCGTGGCGCAGCTTGTGGAGGCAGGCCCACAACTGTTCCCGCTCCTGGGAAGACAGACAGGACATGATGTTGTGGACCGAGCGTCGCTCGTAGGAGTCGTCGAATATCTGCTGGCCTTTGTCGGTCAGGACGGCAACCCGCGAGTTGGCGCCATCGGGACCGGCGACTACCCTGACCAGCCCCCTTTTCGTCATCCTGTTAAGAAGCTCGGAAATTGAATGGGGCTTCTGGTACAACCAGCGGGAGAGTTCGGTCGGGGTGGGGCGCCGGCCGGCGTGCTCAATAACCTGGACCATGAACAGGACGCTGGCTTCGGCGCTGGTAACGCCGTATTCCTTCAATTCCGACTCCCTGGCCGATGCCATGACCCGCCTGGTGAGCAACATCATTACCCACAGGCTGTAGTCGGGGTCATTGAGGAGGTTGACTATCCGCGTCCAGTCCTTTGAGTTCTTCGAGTCCATTGAGTTGATTGAGTTCATTGAGTTCCACCCCACGACCCCAACCCGGGGGACTCAAGGAACTCAAGGAACGGATTTGTTGACACAATACAGTTTGTACGCTAGAATTTCCGGGTTTATAGCTTATCGTACATGATTACGTATACGACAAGGCCGACAGTCATTATGATAGTTTCTCCAGGGTCTGTCAAGGTGGGGTGTTAACACGAGCAGAAAGGCTATTGAATGGTACTCGAAGAGCCGGTAAAGAACATAGTCCAGGTCAGGAATTACATCAACGGCGAGTGGGTGGAATCCAGGGGCGAGAAGCTGGATGTCATCAACCCGGCCAGCGGCAAGGTAATGGGAAGGGTGCCCCTTTCCACCGCTGGCGAAGTTGACCAGGCGGTGGAGGCCGCCAGAGCGGCATTCCCCGAATGGAGGAGAACGACGCCGCTGGCCCGGTCGAGATACCTGTTCCGGCTGAAGCAACTGCTGGAAGATAATTTCGAGGAGCTGAGCCGGGTCCAGACACAGGAACACGGCAAGACTATCGACGAGTCGCGCGGCGAGACCAGGCGGGGCATTGAGAATGTGGAGGTTGCCTGCGGCATACCCACGCTGATGCAGAGTCCCTTCTCCGAGGACATCGCTTCCGGTATCGACGAGTGGATTATTCGCCAGCCCCTGGGGGTGTTCGGCATCATAGGTCCTTTTAATTTTCCTTTCATGATCCCGCTGTGGTCGGCCCCTTACGCGGTGGCCACCGGTAACTGCGTGGTGGTGAAGCCTTCGGAGCAAACGCCGCTCTCCCAGATGAAGCTCGCCGAGCTGGTGGAAGAGGCCGGTTTTCCGCCCGGGGTGTGGAATGTGGTCAACGGCGCCAGGACGGCCGTCAACCGCATGCTGGAGCATCCGGGCATCTCCGGGATAACTTTTGTCGGCTCGACGCCGACGGCCAGGGACGTGGTCTACCGGAAATGTGGCGAAACGGGCAAGAGGGTTATCGCCCAGGCCGGGGCCAAGAATTTCATGGTGGTCATGCCGGACTGCGATATTGACAAGACCATGGCCGCCCTCATGACATCTTTCTTTGGCAACGCCGGGCAGCGGTGTCTTGCCGGCGCCAACCTGGTGGTTGTCGGCAACGACGAAGACTATTACCGGCGGCTTATGGAGCGGATCACCGCCGCGGCCTCCCGGATGATAGTAGGATATGGATTGGACGAATCGGTGCAGATGGGACCGGTGCACGATAAGGAAAAGAAACAGAAGATAACCGGTTATATCGAGAGCGGCATACAGGAAGGGGCCACCTTGAGGCTGGATGGCAGGAAGGTCAAAATCCTGGGCGATTATCCCGCGGACTGTTTCCTGGGGCCGACGATTTTTGAAGACGTCAAACCGGAAATGAGAATCGCCCGGGAAGAGATCTTCGGCCCGGTCATGAGCGTGCTCCGGGCCGGGGACCTGGATGAGGCCATCCGGTTGTGCAATGCCAGCCCCTTCGGCAACGGCCATGCCATTTTCACCTGCAGCGGCAAGAACGCGCGGGAGTTTCAGTATAACGTCACCAGCGGCAACGTGGGCATCAACATCGGAATCGTGGCCCCCATTGCCTTCTTCCCCTTCAGCGGCATGAAAGACTCCTTCTTTGGGGTGCTGCACACCCAGGGCCAGGAAGCGGTGCGCTTTTTTACCGAAAGTAAAGTGGTTATTCAAAGGTGGTTTTGATTCTGAGCCAGGACCACCGGGTCGCGCCCGCAGGGATGGACAAAAAGGTTGTCTCACAGGCAGGGCCGCCTGTGATACCGGTCATTGTCTGGGGAAAATGCTAAAGTGATACTTCACACCGCTTCGGAGACCATCAACTTCGCGGGACAACTCGAGGAGGCATCAGCGGGTTTTTATGAGCGATTGTCCTCCGACTATCCCGAACATCGCTCCGCGTTCATGTCTTTCGTGGCTGAGAACAAAAGAAATGTGCAGGATGTAAAGCGGGCCTATTATGAGGTCATAACCGATGCCCTGGAGGGTGGCTTTGCCTTCGATATCAGGACCGAAGACTTTTCATTAACGACCGCTGCGGCTGGCGGTGGGCTATTTTCTGAGGTGGTGCAGCAGGCGGCTGACATGGAAGAGACCATAGCCCGGTTCTATGCGGAGGCGGCGCGACAATCGAGGGCCTTGATGGCGGATGTTCCCCGGCTCCTGGCCAGGATCGCCAGCCGGCGGGCGGCAAGGGTGGCGAAATTGAAGGCGCTGGTGGGCCAGGCGTAACGACCGGTATCACAGGCGGCCCTGCCTGTGAGACAGTGTCTTTGCCAGCCCGCCCCAGGGGGAAGAAGCAATCCCGTGATGGAGTCGCCTTCACCGTAGCGGCACGGCACGCCGTGCCGGGATGGCGGACAGCGGCCCCGGCAGCGCACGAGCACCGGGCGGGCGAGCCGCACCCATCTCCCGCCCCGCGCCCCACTGGCGTCGCCCCTACAGCGCTCACACTCGCAGCGTAGCGGCACGCTGCTGCGTGCCCGTGCAGGCTGGAAAGCCTGCAGTGGCATTTCCATATTGGACCTTTTAAGCACCTACGGGAAATAAAGTAGCGAGAGAGACTGAATGATACTGTTCAGCAACGGGCTCGTGATCCAGGCGCGAATCGACACCACGCA
>CAZFEA010000002.1:6724-28522 GCA_964518085.1 uncultured Dehalococcoidia bacterium | reverse complement strand
TTCCGCTCCTGCCGAAATTCAGGCCGGCCTGCACCAGGTCATAGATGTCAACAATCCCGTCCCCATCGAAGTCGGCATTGGGGTTATAGCCCGGCTCCCCACTGCGCTTATTGAAGGAGGCGGCGATCAGCACCAGGTCGGCTATGTTCACCGTTCCGTCCCGGTTGGCATCGCCTTTGAGGTATGGCGCTGGTGGTGTGGGCGAGGGGGCCGGCGTCGGGGTGGGGGTTGGCGCCGGGGTTGGCGTCGGGGTAGGCGCCGGGGTTGGCGTCGGGGTAGGCGCCGGTGTTGGAGTTGGCGTGAAGGATGGCGATCCGGAGGGCTGGTACCTGAAGATCTTCCCATTGTCACCGACGACGAGGGCGTACGACCCGTCGGGCTTCCAGGCCACGCCATTGAGGAATTCGGTGCCGCCGGTAAAAACGGATTGGAATGAGACCCCGTCATAACTCAGGACTTTGCCCAGGCTGGCGATCAATGCTTTGCTGCTATTGTTTCTCCAATCCACAGCGCTGAAGCTCTGGTTGCCAAGGGTGTCGCTCGGGTCCAGGTTGGCAAGGTTGACATTGTCATACTTAAGCATCAGACCCCCTGAGCCTACCACCAGGGCGTAGGCCCCGTCGGGCCGCCAGGCGGCATCCGTCCACGAGTAGCCTGCGGGCGAAACGACCTCGGTGAAGGTAACCCCATCGAACTTTAGCGCATACCGGGGACCCCAGACGGGCCCGTCGGTATTAAGGATGAGGGCCTGGCTGCCGTCGGGACGCCAGGTTACGCCCTGATAGTGGCCGGCCGAAATTCCGGGAAAGAGGTCGTAGATAGTAGTCCCATCGTATCTCTGGATCCAGTAATCGTTACTCACGATAAGGGCATAGCTGCCGTCAGGCTTCCACGAGCTGTCATTGATGAGTGCGCCGGATCGCTGGTAAACCTGATAAAAATTGACCCCGTCGTACCTCAGGATATCACCGCCGCCGGTGAGTAAGCCGTTGCTGCCATCGGGTTTCCAACTTACGCTGGAGAACCCTCCGGCCTTTCCCGAGATAAGCGGGGTGATACTGTTGCCGTCGTATTTGAGGATGGTGCCGTTTTCGCCAACGATGAGGGCGTAGTTGCCGTCAGGTTTCCAGGCCACGTCTGTCAGGCGCTGGTTTGTTCCACTGCCCACCGGCGAGATCGAACCGGGGACCAGGGTTGGTGACGGAGAGGGCGACGGAGACGGAGAAGCACTCGGCGTTGACGTAGGAGAAGGACCGGGGCTGGGTGTGGGCGAGGGAGTGGGTGAAGGAGATGGAATCACAGAAGGCGAGGGCGTGGGCGTCGGGGACACACTCGCCAGGTTAAGGGAATAGAACTGTCCCGACCACGCTGGAGATCTGGAAGTCACATCGGCATATACCAGTGCCGGGCTATTCCCGGCCCCCGGGCTGATTTTGCGGGCGAAACGCGGGCCAATAATGTCATGCCCGGCGCCATAGTTGGTCAGGGCGACAGCCGATCCCCAGCTTCCGTTGGTGGGCTTTTCCCGGTAATAGATATCGCTGTATTTGTCGGTGGCCGTTTCGCGAAGATTGTAGACCAGTACAAGGTTTCCCACGGCGTCGGACAGCAGGTCGCTGTGCCACATCTTGAAGCCTGCAGGAGCGGTGAAGACCTCCCCCCCCGCACCCCAGTCCTGCCGGTGGTAAATCGTTTGCCCGTCGGTCCCCTGGTGGATGAGATGGAGGTTCCCGGCGGGGCCGTAAGCCATGGCCGCGGGCTGCCAGTAGTCGGTGAAAACCGCGGCCACGGTCGCCGGTGCTCCCCAGGCGCTGGACACGCGCTCGACCCGATATAAACTGTCCCTATCGGGATGGGTGTTGCCGTTGATACTCATGTTATGTGACAGGACGGATATCCTGTCCGACGGCCCGATGACCGCGTTTTCGTGATAGGTGGTGCCGGCGTCCACGGCGGCGCTGTGAATGTGGCTGGCGACGACTTTGGACGCCCAGGTGCCCGATGGGCCGGCGCTGCGCACAAACTCCCATACTGTGCCGCCGTAGGCATACCAGCCATAGTGGGCGGCGATGAGGTGGACCCGGTTGGCGCTATCGGTCAGGGCCTTGATGGTCCGGATGCCGTTGTTTAACGTCCCGAAGTCACTATCGTGCCCGTTTCCGGTGTAGGAGGCATTGTCCTGAAGGGTGGTCACCACCCAGGCGCCGGTGATGTTGCTCACCACGTACAGCTCATAGCCCCAGGTGGTTCCCGGCTTTTCGTAGTAGTAGAAGATGAAGACGTTGCCGTCCAGGTCGACTGTCAGGGTCGGCCCGAGGACCTTGCCGTCCTGGGGGACGCTGATGGGGGTGACCGTCCAGCTTGCGCCGCCGTTGGTGGAATAGGCGTATTTGATTGATGGTGGTAGCGGTGCAGGCGAGGGTGCGGGGGATGGTGTTGGAGTGGGGGAAGGCGGAAGTCCGTTGTCTACCAGCACCAGGTGGAGTTTGCCGGCGGTGTCTTCGACGAGGTCATGCCCGCCGTAGCTGGAGAAGCTGGTGATGGGCACGGGGTCCGCGGCGGCGGCCTGCCGCCAGACAACGCCGGCCGCGGGCCACAGGCCCTGCGCTGCGGTAAAAAGACAGATGACTATCAGGGGGCGGAATATGCGAAATATCATGAGTGTCTGGCTGGTCCCTTTCTCGGCGCTCGCCTGTCCCGGACAACAAAACCAATCCGTTTGCGAGGCGGCTCCGGTGGCGGAAGAAGAAGCGGCTGGATTTTTTGGTAGATGTCCGTCAGCGCCGTGTCGTGAGTCAACAGTAATGTTTCAATATCGGACAATCTCTTTTCCATTTCTGCCCTGTCCACAGCGCCTCGCGCATCTTCACGAATGCACGCACCACGAATACGCTCATTTCTATTGCCCGGGTGCTTCTCAGGACGTTGGCAGCCATTAGCGCCCCGTGTTCGGTAAACAGCGGGGCGCATAGCGTCGTCCCCCTCTGTTTTTTGAGGTGCCAATTTGGCACCTCAAAGTCCAGTCCTCGTCATGAGTTAATATGAAGGCAAAGTCGGGTGGGAAACGCCTTGCATTTCTCTTGACAGCACGATTCAGCATCTTGGTATCGACAGGACGCTCACCATATGTTAAGTCATCCTGGCATTTTGTCAATGGGCCTTTTCCCCGGGCTCGGGGGGAAAATCTTTTTGCCAACCGAGCAGGAAATATCGCCCGTTCCTTTCCATCCTCATGCGGGGTCGGTCATCTTATCCGGCATAAAGCCTACCATTTCTCGACAGCTCGTCCCTCCGCGTCTTTCATGTTTCCGGTCCACAGTGATACCAGATCATATAGAAGCCAGAAAAAGAGGGGCCCCAGAAAGAAACTGCTTCCCTGGGCGAGTCGAAGTTCGAATGGGGCCTGAGTCTCTGCAGCGCCGAGAATGGCCAAAAACAGACTCAGGATGCCACCCAGAACACCCCAAAGAAGCTGAATGACCGCTGTAACCTTTCGACCCAGGTAGAACCGATGAATACCCAGCCAGCCCATTAACAGGCAAAACAGCACGGCGCGGCGCCGGGATTTCGAAGAGATGGCTTCTCTGCCCGCAGTGGCACTTTCTGGAGGAGCAGCCGCCATATGTCGCCAGTTTCGCAGCGCCGTTACGCCTCCCGTCATGAAGAAAACCGTCCCTGACAGCAAGAAAGGAAAGGTGTGCCAGTTAGGCAGGGTAGGGCCACCGTAACGTAGAACGGTGATGTCGAACCATACTCCTGCTGATAGCGCTGCCGGTCCCAGCAGACCAGCCACAATCATTAATATGCCGCCGCGCCGGGCATTCCTGGAGGCCAGCCATACACTTATGGAACCAAAGCCTGGCAGCGACATGATCGCCAGGCTTCTGGACAACATTATCGCGGGCCAGAAACCGTGGCCGAAGCTGGAAAGGTCAAAGAAGCCACTGCCCGGAACAGGGGCGAGCACCGCAGGCGGTAATGTGCTAATGCTTCCCACCAGCGCCAGGTTCTGGACTTTCCTTGTTCCCGCAACGGGTGATTCTTGACCGGTCTTATTATTTTCTAACATCCGCAAAAACCACAAAAGTTTATATTAGTGCCGTGAGCAGTGTCAATAAGTATGCCGATTCCAGGTACTTACCAGTTCTTGACAGTGGATGGCAAGGTCTGCTATGTTGAGGAACCGTCTGACCGCCGCCCCGGCATAGGCCGCTCGCGGGGCAGGGTCTCAAGTCAAGGAGATGTCGTCCATGAAGGTAATAGATGTATCCCACAGCACGTGCGTCGGCTGCCGGCTTTGTGAGATGATCTGCTCGCTGGTCCACGAAGGGGAATGCAGCACCAGCAGGTCGCGCATCAGGATTTTCCGGGATGAAGAATTCGGCAACAACCTGGTATCACTGTGTATGCAGTGCGAGGAGGCCCACTGCCGGCAGTCATGCCCGGTGGAAGCCATCGCCAGGGATGAGACCACCGGGGCGATGCTGGTCGATAGCAAGCTGTGCAACGGCTGTGAGGCGTGCCTCCAGGTTTGCCCGCTGGGCGCGGTGCTTTTTGACCGGCAAAAGGGGACTGCCTTTATCTGCGATCTGTGCGGCGGCGATCCCGAGTGTGTGAAGTTCTGCAGCAGGGACGCCCTTGCCCTAAGAGAGACGGAGATCGCCTCACTGGAAAGAAAGGCATTGATGGACCAGACATCAAAGTTACTGGCCGGCGACCGGCCATTGAGGAGATAGAAACATGTACGGTTGGACTGGTGAGCGCTTAAAAGTCTATTTGAGCGAGGGCAGGATAGTCAAGGAACCGGTGCCCGAAGACCTGAGATTGAACTTCCTCGGAGGCCGTGGGTTCAACTCCAGGACTCTTTTCGACGAGATCAAGCCCGGCGTCGACCCCCTGGGCCCGGAGAATGTCTTCATAGTTGGGGTGGGCCCCCTCAACGGCACGGCCATGCCGGCTACGGCTCGATGGACGGTGACCGCCAAGTCTACCATCACCAATGGAATTGGCGACGGCAACGGCGGCGGCGACTTCTCTACCGAACTGAAGTTTGCCGGATACGACCAGATCATTTTTTACGGGCGCTCGCCCAAACCGGTGTACCTGTGGATCGATGACGGCAGAGTAGAATTGAGAGACGCTTCGCATCTCTGGGGCCAGACCACCGGCATGACCAACAAGCTGTTGTGGCGCGAACTGGGCGACAGGGACGTACGGGTGATGTGTATTGGGCCGGCAGGGGAGAACCTGGTCCGCCTGGCAAAGGTTTTTTCCAACATGACCAGGACCGGCGGAAAGGGCGGCATGGGGGCGGTCATGGGATCGAAGAATCTGAAAGCGATTGCGGTAAGGGGAACTGGTTCGGTCAAAATAGCCCGGCCGGCCGAGTTCCTGGCCTCTACCAGACGGGTCTACGCCAAAATGATGGTCTCGCCGCGCATCCGCATGATCAAGGAACAGGGGACGATGTTCCTGGTGCGCAGCCAGGCCAACTGGGGTGACCTGTCCACCAGGAACGCCCAATCGGGGTATTTCGAGGGCTGGGAAAATCTGACCTGGGAAGCCTTCGAGTCGGAGTTCGCAGTGAAACATAAGGCATGCTCGGCCTGTCCCGCCTCGTGCAGCCATTATTACCGGGTCAAAGATGGGCCCTACGCCACCCATGGGGAAAGCAACGAGTTCGGCACCACCTATCCTTTCGGCCCCAAATGCGGCATAGACAACTTTGCCGCCATATTGAAAATAGATACCATATGCGACCAACTGGGCCTGGACACCCACTCCACTGGGGCGACGATGTGCTTCGCCATGGAATGCTGGCAGCGCGAAATGTTGACGGCGAAGGATACGGATAACATGGACTTAAGCTGGGGGAACCACGACTCGGTGATCCAGTTGCTGCCGAAAATAGCCTACCGCCAGGGCTTCGGGAATGTACTGGCCGACGGCTCTTTAAGGGCATCAAAGCAGATCAAGGGATCGGACGTCTGCCTGAGGACTACCAAAGGCATGGAGGTCAGCGCCATGTACCTGGGGCCGGTGACCAACGTAGTCCAGGCCCTGGCCTATGCCACCGCTACCAGGGGGGCGGACCATCTGCGGGGTGGGGTGCACCTGTGCGGGGCGGGAATCCCGCGCCTCAAGCAGTTCCTGGGCAGCACCGAAGCCGTGCAGTCTATTTTGAAGGAACCCAAGAAGATCGAAGGTAAGGGAGTTTTCCTGGCAGTGGACCAGGACCTGATGGCCGCGTTGAACTCCATCGAAGTCTGTTGCCAGGTGGTGGGCAGGATGTACCAATCGCTGGACGAGGACGATATGGCCGAGTTCCTCACCAACGGCACCGGGGTGCCGGTCACCACTGACGATCTCTTCAAGATAGGCGAGAGGATCACCAACATCGAAAAGGCATTCAATATCCGGGAGGGCATGGGCAGGAAAGACGACACCTTGCCGCGCATATTCTTCATGGAACGGGATACGCCGTCCGGAGCCAACGGCATCAATGAAGGCAAGTTCCAGCAAATGCTGGACGAATACTACGCCTTTCGCGGCTGGGACCACGAAGGAATACCGACCAGGAAAAAGCTGGAGGAGCTTGGCCTGAGTAATATTGCCGGCGAGATCGGCGCCGTGTAGGGGCTAACCAGAGGGCTGGCAATCATAGGTATCATTGTTTCACAGGCGGGGACGCCTGTGGTACCGATTGCCAGCCCTATTTCAGGCTGACCACGGCCAGGCAGTCGGGGCCGACATAGGTGCCCAGCACTGGACCGAACCTGGCCATGTACACCGGTTGGCCGGGGGCCTGCTTCTGGATGTGCTCCAGGAGCTTGTCCGCCTCGGCCTTTTCCGTGCTGTACATGACTCCGATTTCCCGGGCGGGAAGCATCTCGCTGCTCAAGGCGTAGATGCGTTCAATCGCCTTGGCCCGGGTGCGCACCCGTTCTAGCGGGCTGACCTCGCCGTCCCGGACACAAAGAATAGGCTTGACGCTGAGCAATGAGCCCATCCATTGCTGGGCCTTGCCGATGCGTCCACCCCTTTGCAGGAACTCCAGCTTGTCGACAATCCCGAGAAGGCGTATCTTCGGGATAGATTCCTCGACCAGTTTGAGGATTTCGGCAATCGAGGCGCCCTTCCGGGCGGCCTTGGCTGCGGCAATGACCAGGACCCCGAGGGCCATGGTCACCAGCCTGGAGTCGACCACCTCGACAGGGAAGCGGTCGCCTAGCTCTCGCTTTGCCACCATGGCCGACTCGAAGGTGCCGCTGAGCTTGGATGAAACGTGGATCGATACGATGCCGTCGCTACCGGGCGCCAGTCGCTGGTAGGTCTCTTTGAATGCCCCGGGTGGCGGCGCCGCCGTAGCCGGGAAAACGGTGCTCTTCACCAGCCGGTCATAAAACTCGTCGGCGGTGATCTCCACCCCGTCCCGGTAGATTTCATTTCCGAAGCGCACGAACAGGGGTACAACCGTGATCTCCAATTCTTCAGCAATTTTCGGCGGCAGGTCGGCGGTGCTGTCGGTTACGATCTTTACGGTCATGGTATCTTACTCCTTTCAATGTAGTAATCCTTCATGCTCGGCAGCGAGCACCATCAAAGAATTAAAATGGGCGTCTCCCGGGCGTAGCGGCGCGGTTTCCGCGCCGGGGACGGGCGAGGGGACCTCGCTGCTACGGAGGCCCGGGCCACGGGGGTTTATTCCGCGATGGCGGTGCGACAGGCCGGAAAGTCGCGACAGGCTGGAAAGCCTATCGTACCGGTTGCGTGCGCCCTGACGAGTTTGCTTCGCTGCGCTCGCAATGACGTTATTCGACGGATGCGATATAGGCGTAGTGGGGTTGCCCTCCCTTTATTACTTCCACCTGCAGGTTCGGGTACTGCCCGCGCAGTGACTGGGCTGCCTGCTGGGCCTCCTCAGGCCGTATCTCGGCGCCATGATACAGGGTGATGATCCCGGCTTTGCCGGCGCCGGCCTCAGCCAGGGAACCGTCCAGGGCCCGGCCCAGGTCATCGGTGGCAACTTTCAGGTCGCCATCTATCAGGCCGATAAAGGCCCCTTCCCGGACATCGAGGTCCCCGAGTTTGACATCGCGGATGGCCCTGGTGATCTCAATGGACCTGACCTGCTGCTGCGCCTCGCCCATTTGCGTCAGGTTGCTGTCCAGGTCCATCTCCACGTTAAAGGCCACCAGGGCGGCGATGCCCTGGGCGACGGAGCGGGTGGGCACCACGCACACTTTCTTGCTGGTGAGCGGCACCGTTTGCTGCGCCGTCAGGATCACGTTCTTGTTGTTGGGCAGGACGATCACCCTCTGCGAGGGCACGGTTTCGATGGCCCGCAGGATATCTTCAGTGCTGGGGTTCATAGTCTGGCCGCCGGTGACGATGGCGGTGGCGCCGAGACTCCGGAAGATGCTTTCCAGTCCGTCCCCGGCCACCACCGAGACTACCGCGATATTGGCCTCAGGGACCTTCGAGCCGCGCATCTGGATGAATTCCTGGTTCTGGTCATCCATGTTCTGTATCTTCAGGTCGTGCAGAGACCCCAGCCTGATGCAGAGGTGCATCACCGCGCCGGGATCAAGGGCGTGGATATGGACCTTCACCGCGCTGCCGTCCCCCACCACCACCAGCGAGTCGCCCCTGGTTTCAATCGTCTTCCTGACTCGCTCCGGGCTCAGGTTCTTCCCCTTGATAATGAACTCGGTGCAGTAACCATAGATGCCCTCTGCCTCCTGGACCGTCCGCGCCGCCTTCAGGGCCGGCTGCGAGGTCCCCGGGAACTTCGTCTCCAGCATGCGGACGTCATCGGGCTTCCCGATCAGATAGGCCAGCATCCCTTCCAGCAGCAGACAGAGACCCTGGCCCCCGGAATCCACCACCCCGGCGTTTTTCAGCGTCTCCAGCAGTTCCGGCGTCCTTTCCACGGACCTCTGGGCCTCCTCGACGGCGATGGTCATCAACCCGATCAGGTCATGGCCGTTCCGGCTCACCGCTGAGCGGGCGGCGGCCGCGGTATCTTTGATCACGGTGAGGATGGTGCCCTCCTTGGGCTTGCTGATACCCTTATAGGCCAGGGCGCTGGCTTTTTCCAGGGCGCTGGTCATGTCTTCCGCGGTAACTGCTTTTGCGTCGCCCACGCCTTCGGCCATTCCTTTTAATATTTGCGATAGGATCACCCCGCTGTTGCCCCTCGCCCCCATCAATGCCCCGTGAGCAATGGCCCGGACGACGGCGCAGGCGTTGTCTTCGGAGACGCTGGCCGCCTCGGCCATGGTGGACCTCATGGTCAGGAGCATGTTGGTGCCCGTATCGCCATCGGGAACGGGGAAAACGTTGAGGGCGTTCACCGCCGCGGCGTTTTTCTCCAGCCATTCGGTGGCCACGGCGAACATCTCTCTCAGTTCGTAACCGGTACAACAACTCCGTGCGGTTGACATATTCGCGGACCCGGAAACCATTCTATTCCTCCTGGACTCGGATTCTCGGCCCCCGTAGGGGTTTGATTTATCAAACCCTTTCGATTTAACAAAAATCTCAGATGCGGGCTTGATGAATCAAGCCCCGACAGGAAAACCTGCACCAGTTAATAATGCCTATGTCTGAGCCAGTCCTTCTGGCTGAAAGATTTGCTGGACCTCGCTGCTGTTGGAGACCTCCCAAACGGTACCGTCTTTAATGACATACTTCCAGGAGAGATTTTGGCTCTGCGCCAGGTCTCCGGGGGTGGTCGAGAGAAGCTCCCGGTCTGCAGTCGTCCTGCCGGACAGTCGGGGATTGAAAATGACCTCTGCCAGTTTGGACGCATTCTCACGGCGCTGCCGCACCGCCTCCAAAATGGTCTGGTAGTAGCACCACTGGACGAAGCCGCTGCAAGTATAGGCTGCCACGTCCACCGGCTCTGGCGCCGCTAATTCGGTCTCAATGCCTGCTTTCCCTGCGCCGTCGTCCCGCCCGCGTGGGGGCACGAGCAATTTAAGTTGTCTCATAAATCGCATAACGTAGTGCCAGCGACTTGAGGAAACACGGTTTTCATAGACCTTTTTGAGGGCGAGATCAAGTACCCGTTGCGGACCGGACCGCCCGTTCTCATCCTGCTTTACGAACCATCCCGCTTCGAACCGCTTGACCGCTGCGTCGTACCGGTCCGGTTTCCGGAGGTAATAAGCCACCTCGTCGACTTCCAGGCCGCTCATCTTGGGGTCGACAATCAGCGTCCGGTCGGGCCCGGCGCCTCCACCCGTGGCCACCTGGATCAACAGGGCGTGGTTCCAGTAGCTGCGGGTGGTGCGGCGAATAAGGCTTGCCCGCGGGCTGCGCCTGGTGTGCATCAGCAGCACGTCGGCGGTCCGCAGCAGGCCGTCATGAACAAGTCGGTCCGGGGAGTCGAGTTTTCGCATTAATTTTCCTGGCTTCCCTCGCCCTTGAAGGGAGGGACGAAAACGTCGATACGCTGCCGCGGGGCATCGGGCACAGGGCCAAATAGGGCGGGCGAGCCGCCCCCGCCTGGCGTCACCGTCCGCCCCATGGCGTCGCCCCTACGGCCGCGGGCATCATTGCCACCGCGCCTGGAAATACTGTGAAACACGGTCCGCGTAGTCATCCGGGGCGGAAAGAAAGGCCTTGGCGTGTTCCACCTGGTCCACCGTCCAGAGGGTTGTGGCCGGATTTATCGAGGCCGCCATTAGCTCCAGGGCATGTTCGTAAGGTATTCGCTCGTCGGTCTTGCTATGAATAAGCAACAGGGGATAGTCCAGATTACCAATTTGCCTTTCCGGGATAATCTTCTGGAAATCGATGCCGTAGAAAGCCTGCGCCGCCATGGCCACACCCGGGTCCAGCGCCGCCGCCAGCCAGCGGGGTATGTGCAATCTCTTGGCTACCTCGTTGGTCCTCAACGGGGAAACATCGGAGAAGGCGCTGTCCGCCACCACCGCCTGCAATCCCCGTTCCTGGCCGGTCGAGAGCAAAACGATGGCGCCGCCGAGGGATAGGCCGAGCGTCCCGATCTTACCGGGGGGAACGCCCTGTCCTACCAGCCAGTCAAAAGCGCCCAGGAAATCCAGTTGCTCAAACAAGCCGGCGGAAAGCTTGCCGTCCCCCGACTCCCCGTGGCCTCTGAGATCAAACATGAAAACGGAAATGTTGCGGTCGAAAAGCTTCCGCGCCAGCTCCAGCCGGCCCACCTCGGCATCCGACTTGTAGCTGTCGATTCCATGCACCAGTATCACCGTGCCGCCGGCGTTTTCCCGCGGGATAAACCAGCCTTTCAATGCCACGCCGTCATTCCGCGATGGGAAATTCACATTTCGGTAGGGCAGGCCCACCGAGGCCGGCGTCAGGCCATTGGTGTTGCGCTTGGCCCGGGCTGCCTGCGACGCGATAATAGTAGACGTTCCGCTGTACACCAGGAACAGGGCCAGAAAAGCGGTGAGCGGAAGTTTGATGCGCCGCATAGCTCAAATCTGGTTGATCGTGTACCGAAGATAATAGGTCCCGTAACGCAGCCCGGATGTCCGTCAGGGAATACCATCCGCAAAAACCACAAAAGTTTACATTAACGCCGCTGGCAGTGTCAACAGATGTGCTAAGGCTTGTTAATGTTCTGCGACCTTGTCACTCGGACTAACCTGATAACGATTCCCTTTTTGCTCGGATACGACATGGCGCACCGACCTGAATGTTCTCGGTTTTGCAGTCTCAAGCAGTCGGGTTACCCTGTCGAGTAGGCCATCTATTTTGTCCTCGACCCGGGTCAGAACATTAAGCCGGCCCACTTCCCTGGCGAGTATCGTCACTATTAACTGATTCAAACTCAGTTTCTCAGACTCAGCAATCAAGGATAACGCCCGGTGTAGCGAACGCGACATGCGCACAAGCAATCTACCGCTGTATCTTTCCCTGTCTACGGGAACAGGCACATCTTCGCCGGTCTCCAGGCTATCTGCTATCCACTCCTTCTTGGCTGCTTCAGCACTTTGAACGGCTTCTTCCACTGTGGAACCGTGTGATTTACAGCCAGGTAGTTCAGGGACCTCGGCTATCCAGTATCTCTTGCCCTCATCCTCAACCTGGTGTAGTAGAATTGAATATGGTAATCGCGCATAATATTCAATTCCCTTGTTCTCCCTTACCCTCTCCTTCATGCTTTTTCCCTTTCTTGTTTACTGCGAAAGTCTCAATTGCGGCTACTACATCCTGGACATACCATCTTTTAACTTTATTGCCTTCCCGAGCTATCGTGTTTTTCGTGCCATCGGGTAATCGCTGAATATAGTGGCTGCCGCCGCTTCCCTCTTTCAGCGGCAAATCATATGCCGCTGCCAGCGTTTCCAGTTCTTGAAATGACATGTTCTGCGGGCTATTCTTGGCTTTCGCCAGGAGCTTTTCCCGTTTGGCCATCCGTTGTTTCTTCCCCTAGCCCGGACAAGCCGGAACCAAAAAATATTGCATGGCAGAACTCCATCGATAGATCGGAATTGGTTAATAGATTACTGAGATTAGAGACAGATTACAGAGATTATGAATGGGGACAACGGAGAGATTCAATAATAATCTCTGTAATCTTTTGTCAATCTCCGTAATCGTAATTCCGATTTTTTTCCATTTTGTGCACGATCCTGTTGTTTAGGGACTAACGTGGTGCTTACTCGGATCTTGGGTTGGAAGCAAATGATACTATATATGGTATCAATGAATTCATATTTGTCAATAGCTAACTGTCCAGTGGAACTCAGGGAATTTCGATGGTGATTTGCCATTCTCCATCGGCTATTTGTTTGACCTCGGGCACGTCACATCCCCGGGCCCTGGCTTCCTTGGGCACGTCGGTGGATGCCGATGGACAGTCAACCATCATGACCAGGCGCCTGGTGTCCGCCGGCAGCTTTTTCATGAGGGGATCAAGCATGTATTTGGGATAGGGGCACATCCATCCCCTGAGGTCGACCAGGTATACCCCGGTCTCCAGTTGGCCGCTGCGAATGCTCATTTCTTTCTGACCTCCATCCAGGTAAGGAACAGGTAAAAGGCCGCCAGGCCCGCGCCGGCGACGACCAGCGCCCCGGTCCAGCCAAGTGTGTCGGGCAGGAAGACCTTCGGACCATAGGCCCATCCCTTGCCTATGGTCTGGCCGTAGACCAGCACCCATGAACCCGCTGCCAGCATACCGCCGAGCAAGGCGAACCAGTGCCTGACATAGCCTTCGGCGCTGCGCCACAGTATCCCGACGCCACAGCCGCCGGCGACGACCATCCCGATACCGAAAATGAATCCCCCGGCAATGGTGAAGATGCTTGCCGGCTGAACGAAATGAGCGGCGGGCACAAAGCCCTTGAACTTGAGGATGGAGAACCCGGCGATGCCCACCATAAGGCTGATAACAATCCACCGTAGCAGCGCTGTGTCCCTGGTGGTAAAGACATCGCGGAAGGCGGCGGCAAAGCACAAACGCGACCGTTGAAAGATAACCCCGAACAGCGCCCCGAATAACAGCATTACGGCAAAGTTCGGCTTCCCTGAGGCCCCATACAGGGCCGCCAGGGTTACCAGGAGGGCGATGACCACCCAGCCGAGCGCCGGCGCGATGGAGCGGCTCTCTGGCGCCGGCGCCTGCACTCTGGCTGCTTTTCCCAGGTCAAGGCGGTCCACTGCCCTTCTTGCCTGCCAGCCAAGGATGCGGCTACCCACGTAGGCCCCAGGGAGCAGCCCCAGCCCCATCAGGAATCCGCTTAATGAAAGGGCCATGATGGCGCTGCCGAAGCCGCCGACATTGCACAGGGGGGTCAGCACCGTCCCGACGCCCATAAGCACCCCGCCCACAAAACCCTGAAAGTAGCCCCTGGGGCTGTCGGTGCGGAACTTGAACTCCCTGGACATGAGCGCGACCCCCAGCACCCCCAGGACAATGCCGATGTTGATCATGCTGTTGAGGTCGGAAAAGACCGGCGCCAGGGGATAAAACGGGCTTTCTGCCTTGATGCCAAACAGGTTGTAAAGCGATGCCCCCCACATGGCGATCTGGGGGAATACCCCCAGGCTGCGGGCGTAGGCCGTCATCAGAATGTTGGCGAAGGCATAGGCCAGGGCCCCTGCCCAGATGGGCCATGCCTTTCTGATAAGGGGAAGGTATAACGTTTGGTCCAGCCTGGCGACCAGCCCCGCCGGTCTTGCCGCGACCGGCCTGATACCCTGTGTTGCCACGGATGTCCTCCTCGATACAAAACAAAAAGCGATGGTCGAAGAGCACCCATCGCTTCGCAAGTCCCCTCTCGGGGGTAGCGGCACGCTGTCGCGTGCCTTAATCCCCTCTCCCTTGATGGGAGAGGCTCAGGGTTACATCTCCAATCCCCTCTCCCTTGATGGGAGAGGCTCAGGGTTACATCTCCAATTTCCTCTCCCTCGATGGGAGAGGGTAAGGGTGAGGGTGACCTGAATCATTGGGTTATTGAGTTCCGCTCGCCCGCGCGGGGCAACTCAAAAACCCAAGAACCCAAAAACTCGCCTGATGGAGGCTCTTCGAGCAAATGACTGGCACAGACCTGCGCCGAACTGCCTTGCGGCTCGGTTTCAAGTCCGCATGGTAAATGACATGGTCATTGCTCTCACCTCCTTCTCCGGCTGGTAACCGTCTTCATTACTGGACAAAGCATAGCACGGGATCGAGTCAGTGGCAATCCCCCCGACAACATGCTTCAGGCAATCAATGGTGTTGAGTGGCGGATAAGCCTAAAGTTTTTTGGCGTTTGTATATTGGCTCCGCGCTTTGTCAAGGGCCAGAGAAACCCGGAAGACGTCAACCGCCGGACCCATTTCGTAATCCGCCTCTTCGCGAAGCCTCAGAAGCTGGGAAAGCGCCTGAGCCACATTGTCGCGGTTTCTCTCTTTCAACAACCGAACCACATAGCTGTGATCGGCCGCGCTGTGGCTGAATCTGATATTCTCTCGAGTTTCGAATCGATCTCTCACTGTCAGAAAAAAAGCGTAGTATGCTCGGCCTGCCGCTGTTCTGCACTGGCACTCGTCAACCGTAGTGTCCTTCAGAAGCTTTTCAGCGAACCGCCAGAAGAGATCAGGATCGAACATCGCGGCAGAACTCCAGCGGCATAATGTCCACAGCCAGGTGCTCGGCAAAGTCCCTGGCAGCTACTCCGCTCTGGCTGCGGCGCCACGCGCCCACAAATTCGGTCAGGCGGGAAAAGAAATCCACGATGTTGCTGCGCTCAGCATCGCTAAAGAAGGTTACAACGATTTCTTCGTACCCCGGGACTTCTTTGGAGACAAACCGCGACGCGCTGGCCCGGCTGATGGGGACGCCCATTTTCTCGCCTTCTTCGGAAACAAGGCGGACAACTTCGTTGATAAGGGGACGCAACACGCCGAGCGATTCGTCCACCCGGATTGCTTCCTCCAAAGAGTATGTGGTCACAGCCAAAATCGTACAGCAACAACTGCATCCCTGTCAAAGTCTCCCGTCACCAGCGTAGCCGCCCGGTCCCCGCGCCCGTCCCCTCGGCGAGGAGACCTCGCGGCTACGGAATGGGTGTCATTGGTGTATAATCCTGACGGGTAATCTTAGCGATACGAGGGTTGCAAAATGAAACGACTAATCTTTTCCATGGTGGCTGCAACGCTTATTTTTGGCATAGCCTGTGCCCCCAGGGAGGGTTTAGGCCCACCCGCCCCCCCGGCCGCAGCACCGAAGTCAGGACAAACCGGGCCGGTCGCCGCCCAGCAGTGGCAGGAGGTCCTGGCCAGGGCCCGGCAGGAGGGCTCGGTAATGATGTACGGCGAGATCGGGCCCGACCCGGTGGCCGGAATTTCGAGCAATTTTGAAAAAAGATATGGAATCAAGGTCGAGTTTGTTACCGGCAAGGCCCCGGAGGTAATGCGTAAATACCTGGCGGAAAGGGCTTCCGGCCTGCACCTGGCTGATGTCTTCATCCTGGGAGCGCCCACCTCCCTCCTTACGGTAAAGCCCTCCGGCGCCCTGCGTAAGATCGAACCGGTCCTCTTGCTCCCGGAAGTGATGGAGGCAAGCGCCTGGCCCAACGGCCAGGTCCCTTACCTGGATAAAGACCGAACGATAATCCCCCTGGCGCGGGGGGTTATCCGCGGTTTGATCGCCAACACCGAACAGGTCAAGAAGGACGAAATCAATGGCTTCCGCGACCTGCTGGCGCCGAAGTGGAAAGGCCGGATCACCATCTTCGACCCCACCATCACCGGCTCGGCCAACAACTGGGTAAGTTTTATTGTCTTCAAGGCTTACGGGATGGAAGAAGGGAAGAACTATCTCCGGCAGTTTGTTAAGAACGAACCGGTGATCACCAAGGATGCCCGTCTGCAGGTAGAGTGGGTGGCCAAGGGCAAATACGCTCTCGGTGTCGGCCCCCAGGCCCAGACCGTGGCCAACTTCATCAAAATGGGCGCCCCGCTGGCCCTGCTTACCGTCAGTGAGGGAATTCAACTCCGGCCGGGCGCCACGGTGATGAGCCTGCCGGAGAAGCCGGCCCATCCCAACGCGGCCACAGTCATGGCTAACTGGCTCTTGACTGCCGAGGGCCAGAAGGTCTTCAGCCAGGGATTTGGCCTTCCGCCTAGCCGGCTGGGTGTCACCGTGGAAGGCCTGGACCCCCAGACCTTCCCCTCGCCGGGCGAGAAGATTCTGCCCTACGGGGAGGACGATGTGCTGAGGCAGGGTGAGGCCCTGGAGATCGCCAGGGAGATTTTTGCGCCGGTAATGAAGTAGTCAGTGACAACCATTGAAACCGATGTCCTGGTCATCGGCGGCGGCATTGCCGGGACGCTGGCCGGGATCAAGGCGGCTGAGGCCGGCGCCCGGTCCGTGGTCCAGGTGGACAAGGGCCGCGTGGGCAAGAGCGGCTGCAGCGCTTTTGCTGCCGGCATCATGTTTGTCTTCCTGCCCGGGGAAGACAATTTCGATGACTGGTTCCAGGGCGAGGTCAAATATGGCGGCTACCTGGTCCTGCAGTCGCGGATAAGGGAGCACCTGCAGGCTATCTTCCCGCTGGTAAAGGACATGGAGAAGTACGGCGGCCGCTTCCTCCGCGACCGGTCCGGGAAGTTGGAACGGCAGGCCATTCGCGGCAAATATCCCGCCATGATGTTCCCGGGATACCAGTTGATGGATGCCCTGTCAAAGGCTTCCCTGAGGACCGGCGTCAGGCACGTCAACCGTGTCATGGTTACCGGGCTGCTGACACAGGGAAAACAGGTCGCCGGGGCCGTCGGGTTCGATACCCGCACCGGCGATTTCTATGTCCTGCGGGCCAGGGCGGTGGTGCTGGCTTCCGGCGGCACCATGTTCAAAGGTCTGCAGCCGGGCCACCGGGACTGCACCGCCGATGGCTATGTAGCCGCTTTTCAGGCCGGGGCGGTGCTGGGAGGCGCGGAAAGCAACTACATGATGGCCAATGCCTTCCCGGCGCGATTTGACATTGGCTCCGGAATGAACATGTTCGTGGGCCTGGGAGGACGGTTCCTCAATTCGCGGGGAGAGGCCTTCATGGAGCGCTACAGCCCCACTCTGAAGGACCGGGCCCTGCTCAACACCCTGCCTTTCTGTTTTTCCTGCGAGGTACGGGAAGGCCGGGGTCCCATCTACATGGATATGACCCATTTTGCGCCGGAGAAGGTCCAGCGCCTGCGCACCGTGCTGCCCCTGGCCGCCAGCACCTTCGAGTCGGCGGGCATCATCAGGGGCGACCGGTTCATGGCGCCCATCGAATGGATGATTACCGCGCCTAATGGCCAGGCCGGAGTGGTGGCCAACGCCCGGTTTGAGACGTCGCTGGCCGGGCTTTTCGCCGTGGGAGAGGCGGCTTCGATACGCAACTATACTTCGAACCTCTCCTGCGCCGCCACTTCGGGGGCTATCGCCGGGCCCTATGCGGCGGATTTCGCCTCCGGGACCGGCCTGTTGCCCGTGGATGGGGACCAGGTCGCGGGCATGAGACAAAGTATTTTCGCGCCCCTGGGCCGCAAACCGGGGGTCGATCCGGACCAGGTCATTTTAAATTTGCAGGAGACGATTGTCCCGTACAACGTTAACCTTCTGCGCCGCGAGGACCGGCTCAAGGAGGCGCTGCGGTGTGTCGAGGATATCAGGGACAACCAGTCGCCTTATTTGCATGCCCATGACCCGCATTACCTGCGGCTGGCCCACGAGGCGGCCAACCTCGTCTTCGCCGGGGAATTATACTTGCGGAGCGCCCTCATGCGCACGGAATCGCGGCTCGGGGTCCGGGAAGATTATCCCTGTATGGATAACATCAACTGGCTGAAGTGGATCAATGCCAGGAAAGAGAACGGGGGAATGAAGCTCTTCCTGGAAGACGTGCCTTCGGCCGCCGGCGAAATAAAGGCGCCGCAGGAAAAAAAGCTCCACCGCCTGTGGGAACTGGCGGTCCGCCTGGGCCTGGCCAGGATCGAGAAAGAGCAGGTGGAATGGCGTCCGTCGTCTCCCCCTTTGAAAAAGGGGGACTAAGGGGGATTTAAGAAACAGGCAAAATCCCCCTGTATCCCCCTTTCGCAAAAGGGGGAGGTAGAATGTCGCCGTCTCCCCCTTTGAAAAAGGGCAAATCCCCCTGTATCCCCCTTTCGCAAAAGGGGGAGGTAAACCGGGTCTCGCGCAAGCGGGCATGGGCGATTATTTGTAGCATCGGAAACGCAAGGGCGAGCCAGCGGCTCGCGGCTACAGCACGATGGAGGCATAATTTGGCCAGGCCAACTTTATATACCGCAGAGATGTACGCCGAGTACGCCCGGAAAGGCTACTGGGATGATCTGACGTTGAGCGACTACTGGGACCGGAATGCTGCCACCCGACCCGACGGCGAGGCCGTGGCAGACCACCGGGTACGTCTGACCTGGTCCCAGGCAAAACACTGGATAGACAATACCGCCCTGGGGTTGCTGGCGCTGGGCCTGAAACGGGACAGCGTGGTAGTCATCCAGTTACCCAACCGCGTCGAGCTGCCGATGCTGAGAATGTGCTGCGAGAAGGCCGGGCTGATATGCCTGCCGGTGCTCAGGTCGCTCCGGGAGAAGGAAATTGAGTACGTGCTGGGCCATTCCGGGGCCGAGGCGGTGATCATCCCCCGGGAGTTCCGGGGATTCGACTACTACGCTATGATCAGCCAAATGCGGCCGCGGTTGCCCGCGCTGAAGCATCTCATCCTGGCGGGAGGTGAAGGCGACAGGCTGGAAAGCCCGTCGTACCCGTTGGGAAGTGAAGGCGACAGGCTGGAAACCACCGACAGGCAGGGACGCCTGTCCCACCCTGTTGCTCTCGAAGCGTTGGGCCGGGGGGATATGGCGGGCTCGCTTAGTGCCGAATATCTGGTAAAGACCAAATACCCGGCCACCGAGTTTTCCCTGGTGCTGTCCACCAGCGGCAGCACCGGTGTGCCCAAATTCGTGGAGCATCCCATTTGCAGCCGCGCCTACCTTGGCCGCGCCTACATGTCGGTAACCGGGCTGACCTCGCAAGATGTGGTAGCTGTCCTGGCGCCGGCTTTTGTTGGGCCCAACTCCCTGGCCTATTATGGCGCTCCCCAGGCCGCGGCCAGCATCGTAATGCTGGAACACTTTGACGCACCGTCCGCCCTGCGGCTCATTGAACGCGAACACGCCACGATAATCGGCGTGGTACCCACCCAGCTTTCCATGATCCTGGCTTTGCTCGACCTGGAGAAATACGAGCTGAAATCACTGAGGCTGGTCATCTGCACCGGCGCCCCCCTGCCGTACCGGGTGGCCCTGGAAGCCGAGGAGAAACTGGGGGCGCCGCTGATCCAGTTCTACGGCAATGTCGATGGCGGCGGCTCCACCTTCCCGTCGCTCGACGATAGCGCCGAGATCCGCCATTTGACCGTGGGCAAAGCGATCCCGGGAGACGACATAAAGTTGATCGATGATAACGGCCAACCCGCCGGGCCGGGAGGAATCGGTGAGGTACTGGTCAGAGGGGCGACCATTGTCTCCGGCTACTACCAAGACCCGGCGATGAATGCCGCCTGCTGGACGCCTGACGGATTCTTCAAGACCGGTGACTACGGCAAATGGGACGAGCAGGGCAATCTCCTGATCGTCGGCCGGAAGAAGGAAATGATCATACGCGGCGGACAGAATATCTACCCGGCTGAGATCGAGAACCTCCTGGTGACTCATCCCGCGGTCAGGGAGGTAGCCGTGGTAGGCATGCCCGATTCCCTCATGGGGGAAAAGGCCTGCGCCTTTGTGGTCCTGAAAGAAAGCGCTGGAGCGGCACGGCCTGCCGTGCCCGAATCGGGGCCGCCATGCGATGGCTCACAGAGGGTAGGGTGGGTTAAGCCTGCGGCGGGGTGGTGGGCCGGGGTGGGGGCAGGCGAACCCACCAGTTCAGACTTATCCTTCGCCGAAATGACCTCTTTCCTCAAGCAAAAAGGCATTGCCGCCTTCAAACTACCCGAGCGCCTGGAAATCGTGGACCGGCTGCCCACCGTCGCCGGTGAGCAGAAGGTGAACAAGCCGGCCCTGAGGGAGGCGATTGCGGGGAAGCTGGCGGAGGAGGCGGGGGCTGGGAGATAGGAGTTGGGGAAAAGGGAAAAGGCAAAAGGGAAAAGGGAAAAGGGAAAAGGCAAAAGCACTTGGTCCCTTTTACCCGAAAACAGCGATTGCTTTCGCTGATTCCAAACCTGCGCCGAAAACCAGCACGCATCTCCTCTCCCCCCGCGGGAGAGGATTAAGGTGAGGGGGTCACCCTGACCCTCTCCCGTCGAGGGAGAGGGGATCCGGATATGGATCAATCGCTGTTTTCGGGTTTTATAAAACACTTGACGCCGCTCCTCCTTTGGGAGATAATTCCAAGCATCGGCAGGTTACTCAGCAGCGAGATATGCTTGCCAGGGTCCAAAGATGGTCACAGGAGGGAAAAATGTCCAGGTGGTTGATAATTGTTCTGCTGGTGGCAACCACTACGGCATGTTTGCCGGGAGATAGGGTTACGCCGGCGCCTACGGCAAAAGTGTCCGACAAAGTATCAGCCGGGACTCCGGTACAGTCGGCATGGCAGCAGCGATGGAATGAGACCCTGGAGGCTGCCAAAAAAGAAGGCAGGGTGCTGGTGTATTCCTCGGTGAACCCGCAGACCAGAACGGCGATGGCGAATAATTTCAGGGAGAAATACGGGATCCAGGTGGAGTATGTCAGCGGGACATCGACCGAGGTTGGAGTGCGGTTCATGACCGAATGGCGGGCCGGGATTCGCATCGCGGACCATTTGATGCTGGGTGTTCCGAATTTGATGAACTTCTTTGAACTTGATGCCCTGGAACCGGTTGATAGGCTCATTCTTTTGCCCGAAGTTGCGGAAAAGAAATCGTGGTTGGGGGAGAAAATACCTTTCGTGGACAAACAGAACCGGGTGCTGTCTTTTCTCGCCGGCTACGGGACGGTGATAGCGATCAATACCGACATGGTTAAAGATGGGCAGGTAAAGTCTTATTTCGACTTGCTTAAGCCCGAATGGAAGGGAAGGATGCTGATGTATGATCCGACCATACCCGGAAATGCCAATGCATGGGTCTCCTTTATGTTGTTCAGTGTTTTAGGTATGGACCGGGGAAAGGAGTTCATGTCCGACCTGCTCAAGCAGGGCACGACCATCATAAGAGACCAGAGGCTTTCTGTTGAATGGGTAGCCCGGGGCAGATACCCGCTGGTTATTGGACCAAACCGGGAACAGGTTACCGAGTTCCAACTGCTTGGCGCCCCGGTGAAATGGATTCG
>CAZFEA010000002.1:4404-6714 GCA_964518085.1 uncultured Dehalococcoidia bacterium | reverse complement strand
TCAGGTGTCGCCGGCCGGGGGGAATCTTTCGGTCCCAAAACAGAGGTCCAATCCAAACGCCGGCGTAATATTTCTTAACTGGTTGTTATCTCAGGAAGGGCAAACCATTTTCGCCAAGAACTATGGTACGCCCAGCGCTCGCACCGACGTTTCCACACAGGGTTTGGACCCGGATCAGGTGATTTCTCCCGGGGACAAAGTATTCCTGCAGGATGAAGAATTTTACCTGGCCCGCATGAAGATGGCGCCAATCATAAGAGAAATGTTCCAGACCCCGGAGCGAAAGTAAATAGGCTTCAAAGCTAAGAGAACAAACCCGGGGGTTCCCGTAAACGGAAGCATGACCAACTAAGGAAGGGTGACACATGGCTGTTGACATTCCAACAATTGAGAGGGTCTTTTCCAGAATTGACCGGGATGAATTGACCAACCTTGTCATGGCCCTTTGCGATTTCAACACTCCCACTGGACATGAACAGGACATCGCCCGTTTTATTCTCAACTGGTTTCAGGGGAATGGGTTCGCCACGATCAGGCAGGAAGTTGAAAGCTCGAGATTCAACGCCGTGGGGATTCTGAAAGGCGCTGGGACCGGCCCGAGCTTGACGATTAACGGCCATCTCGATGTCATACTGCTTAAGCCGGAGATACAGAAGTCATATGTCAAAGATGGCCTGGTTTATGGGCACGAAATAGGAAACATGAGGGCTGGACTGGCGTCTTTCATGATTGCCGGCAAGGCTATCAAGGAATCAGGCGTCAAGTTGAAAGGCGACCTGGTGTTGGCCGGAGTGGTCGGCGAGATTTCGACGGCTCCGGTCGGTCCGTTCCAGGGTCCCCAGGACAGGGGCGAAGGGTTGGGTACGCGGCATCTTTTGACCCACGGCGTTCAGACGGATTATGCCATTGTCGCAGACGGCTCCGACTTCTCGATATTGCGGGCGCAGGCAGGCGTTGCCTATTTCAAGATTACCACCACCGGCCCGATGCTTTACACGCCGTTTGTAAAGCGGTCGGAAAGTCCTGCCGGCAGCCAGAATGCCATTATCAAGATGACCGAGGTAATCGGAGCGATTGAAAACTGGGCGAAGGGATTTGAGCGCAAAACGGTCTACGAGTTTCCCGGTGGTCGCGTTGAGCCAAAGGTTGTTATCGCGGCAATGCGAGCAGGCATGCCGGCTTTTTCGGAAGACGGGCGGCGGGAGCCTTTCCGTCCGAGCAAGACGCCGGCGAACTGCGAACTTTATCTCGATGTCAGATTACCTCCCGGAATGTCTCCAATGGAGGCAAAGCATGAGCTCGAAGGAATCCTCAGGAAATTGCCCTTCGAATGTGGAATCGAAATGTTCCGGTCCCAACGGGGATACGAAGGGAAAGGGAAAGAAATCGATTCCCTGGCTGCGATAGTGGAAAAAGCCCACGAATACGTTTTCGGGTCCAGACCGGTGCCTCCCCACCCATCCTTTTGCAGCATGTGGACAGACACCAACCTTTACTGGGAGATGGGCGTCCCTGCCGTAAAATGGGGTCCCTCGGCGAGGGGACCGGGCGCCGACCGCTGGGTGATCGAAATTGAGAACCTGGTCCGGGCAGCCAGGGTGTTCTGCCTCGCAGGCCTCGAAGTGTGCGGGGTGCACGAAGCTTAGGCCTGCCGACTTTCACTCGCTCACAGGAAATATTAGATAGGACCGCCCCCACCCACGCCCCGGGCCTCTCCCTGGCTTGCCCCTGCAGCTCTGAAGCCCAAAGCAAAAGCTGTTGAGCTTGCCAATTCCGCTCAAAATATATACAATGGCTGCTTAACCAACAGCTACCGGCAAATCGGGTCTGAAAACAGCCGGTACCACAGGCGGCCCTGCCTGTGAGACATTATTTGCATGCTTCGCTGGTGCACGCTGGCGAGCATGGATGAGTCGTGTAAAAGGACCTGGAAAGAACCGTTTATGCGCTGCCGCGGCATCCGTGGAGCCACTACTGTCGAAGAGAACACCGGCAAAGACATTCTCAATGCCTGCCAGGAATTGCTGCGATTGCTCATCGATGGCAACAAACTGGACAAGGATGAGGTAGCCTGTGCTATTTTCACCACTACCGAAGACCTCAATGCCGAGTTTCCGGCGATGGCGGCGCGCCAGTTGGGCTGGACCGACGTCCCCCTGCTGTGCGCCCGGGAGATCAATGTGCCGGGCAGCTTGAAGAAGTGCCTGAGGGTCCTGCTGCTGGTAAATACGGAGAAATCGCCGCAAGAAATGGTCCATTGTTACCTGAAAGGGGCCAGGGACTTGAGGAACGCGATAGAAACGAAGTCGT
>CAZFEA010000002.1:0-4304 GCA_964518085.1 uncultured Dehalococcoidia bacterium | reverse complement strand
AGCATCCATGATTGTTATAATGAAATCGCAATCAACCCAGCCCGAAATAGATTCCGTTATGGAACGGCTGCTGCAGCTTGGCCTGGCCGGCCATCTTTCCCGGGGGGTCGAACGAACGGTGATCGGTGTTGTGGGAAAAGTCAACCCTGATCTCAAGGATATGCTGGAGCTGCTGCCGGGTGTGGAAGAAGTCGTGCCGATTACGCGGCCTTACAAGCTTTCGTGCCGGGAATTCCAGCCGGCTAACACGGTGATCAAGATTGGGAACGTGTCCATCGGCGAGGATGAACTGGTGGTGATAGCCGGGCCGTGCGCGGTGGAAAGCAGGAAACAGATCCTCGATACCGCCCGGGCGGTGAAGGCTGCCGGGGCGAATATCTTGCGCGGCGGCGCGTTCAAACCAAGCACGTCGCCCTACCAGTTCCGGGGTCTCGGCGATGACGGCCTGAAAATGCTGGCGGAGGCCAGAGAAGAGACCGGGCTGCCGGTGATAACCGAGGTAATGGCGCCCGGCGATGTCGAACTGGTGGCAAGGTATGCGGATATCCTCCAGGTGGGCGCCCGCAACATGCAGAATTTCATCCTTCTGGACGAGGTTGGCAAGACCGGGAAGCCGGTGATGTTGAAACGGGGCATGTCGGCTACCATCCAGGAGTGGTTGCTATCAGCCGAATACATCCTTTCCCAGGGCAACCGGCAGTTGATGCTCTGCGAACGCGGCATCCGGACATTTGAGACCTACACCAGGAACACCTTTGACCTCAGCGCTATCCCGGTCATTGAGAAGGTCAGTCACCTGCCTATCATTGCCGACCCCAGCCATGGCACCGGCAAGTGGTACCTGGTCACGCCAATGGCCCTGGCCGCCGTGGCCGCGGGGGCCGGCGGCATCATGGTGGAGGTCCATCCTACTCCGGACACGGCGCTGAAGGATGGCGCGCAGTCATTGAGCTTCGAGAACTTCCAGAAGTTGATGGAGCGGATCGGGCCGGTGGCCGCCGCCGTCGGCAAGAAGGTCAGGCAGCTAACAGCCAACAGGTAACAGGTAACAGGGTAATCAAAAATCAAAATGTAAACGGAACCACAAGATTTCACGAGATTAACACCAGATATAAAAGACTATGTAAAGACTACACCAGGAAGTTTGCCAGGTCGGTGAACAATCTTGTGAAAATCTTGTGTCAATCTCGTGGTTTAATTGTTCAACTTATTTTGCGGGCAGTCCCTTAGCATTTCGGATTTTTTGTCCCAGGAGGTCACTTGGTCCAGTCCGCGTCAGTCCGCCACGACGCCACCCTGTTGTCCGAAGACGACCTTTATCTGTTCAATGAAGGTAGCCATTTCAGGCTCCATGAAAAACTCGGCGCCCATCTGATCCAGTTCCAGGGTGTGCCGGGGACGTATTTTGCAGTATGGGCGCCCAACGCCAGAAGCGTATCGGTAACCGGCGATTTCAATTCGTGGGACCGGTCGAGCCATCCCCTGAGCCAGAGGGGGCAATCAGGCATCTGGGAGGGGTTCATCCCCGGCGTTGGAAAAGAGACCGTCTACAAGTATTACCTGGAGTCTCATCACCACGGCTACCGGGTGGAGAAAGCCGATCCCTTCGCTTTCCGCTGTGAGACGCCCCCCAGGACCGGTTCCATCGTGTGGGACGCCAATTTCGAATGGTCGGACCGGCAGTGGATGGAACACCGCCGCGCCAAAAACTCACTGCATGCCCCCATCGCCATCTACGAGGTGCACCTGGGCTCCTGGCGCCGGATTCCCGAGGAGCGGAACCGTTCTCTGAGTTACCGGGAAATGGCGCATCAGCTTGCCGACTATGTCATCCGGATGGGTTTTACCCATGTCGAGTTGCTTCCGGTCATGGAACACCCCTTCTATGGCTCCTGGGGCTACCAGTGCACCGGCTACTTCGCCCCCACCAGCCGCTACGGGACGCCCCAGGACTTCGCTTACCTGGTTGATTACCTTCACCGGCACAACATAGGAGTCATCCTGGACTGGGTGCCTTCCCATTTTCCCAACGACGAGCATGCCCTGGGCTTTTTCGATGGGACGCACCTTTACGAGCATCAGGACCCCAGGAAAGGAGTCCACCCGGACTGGAACAGCTATATTTTTAACTACGGGCGAAACGAGGTCCGCAGCTTTCTTTGCAGCAGCGCCATGTTCTGGCTGCAGCAATTCCATATTGATGGGCTTCGCCTGGATGCCGTAGCCTCGATGCTCTATCTGGACTATGCCCGTAAAGAGGGAGAATGGATCCCCAATGAGTTCGGCAACCACGAAAACCTGGAAGCAATAGACTTCATCCGTGGACTCAACAGCATAATCTACCGGGAACTGCCGGATGTGCAGACCATCGCCGAGGAATCGACGGCATGGCCCATGGTCTCGCGCCCGACCTATGTCGGCGGCCTGGGGTTTGGCCTTAAATGGGACATGGGGTGGATGCATGATACCCTGCAATACATGGCCAGGGACCCCATCCACCGCAAACATCACCACAATAATCTTACCTTCAGAATGGTCTATGCCTTCTTCGAGAATTTTGTGCTGCCTCTTTCCCATGACGAAGTGGTCCATGGCAAGTCATCACTGCTGGGCAAGATGCCGGGCGATGACTGGCAGAAGTTCGCCAACCTTCGCCTATTGTTCGGATACATGTATGCCCAGCCCTCCAAGAAGCTATTGTTCATGGGGGGAGAGATCGGTCAGTGGCGGGAATGGGCATGGGATGAAAGCCTGGAATGGCAGCTTCTTCAGTATGAGCCGCATTCCGGACTGCAACGTTGGATGGCCGACCTGAATCATCTGTACCGGGACCACAAGGCCCTTCATGAACTTGACTGTGAGCCGGCGGGATTCGAGTGGATTGATTGTTCGGACGTCGATAACGGCATCGTAAGCTTGTTGCGGAAGGGCCGAGCGGGGGAAACCATAGCCGTTGTGTGTAACTTCGCGCCGGTGGTCCGTCACGCCTACCGGGTCGGCGTCCCCGGACCGGGATACTGGAAAGAGTTACTGAACAGCGATGGCCGGGAGTACGGCGGAAGTGGACAGGGAAACCAGGGTGGAGTGACTGCACTTGACGAGACCTGGCACGGGCGGCCTTATTCCCTCAGTTTGACCGTGCCGCCCCTGGCCTGCTTGTTTCTTAAGCCCCGGTAATCCCAGGTGTAGGGGCTAACCAGAGTTGCCTGCTTGCGGGCACGGCGGTTAGCCCGAGGGGCGGTACGACAGGCTTTCGAGCCTGTCGCTGCAGGCTGGAAAGCCTGCAGTACCGGCCGGCGAGCCGCCCCGCCCGGCCACAGCGCCTGCCCCGGGCGGGCGAGCCGCCGAGACCCGCCGGTGACGGGTCTCTCTGGTTCGCCCCTACGTGCGCCCGCGGGCGACCTGCCCCCTGACGTCGCCCCTACGGCAGCGGCAGCTACTTGACAGGGCGTGGTATAATGCCAGGGGGTTTTGTGGTGCCATTAATACTGGTTGGTTGAGAGTCAGTAAGAAGGAGGCTACGATGTCCTGCCAAAGAGTGGTAGTCCGGTTGGTTCACAGCCTGGTAATACTCACGACCGTGCTGGCGGTCGTGCTGGCGAGCGCCGGCCCGGCGCTCGCTACCGGCGGTCCCGCGGTTAATGCGGTGGCAGCTTTGCCCGCCGCTGCCAGCGGAGCGGACGGAAGCGCCGGGAATCTTCAGTTCACCTCGGCCGGCCATGTCCTGGATTTCGGGCCGGACGGCGTAATCCTGGCCGCGGGCAGCCACATGCTGCGGATAGACTTCCTCAGTTCCAGGAGGGTCGCACCGGAAGCGGAAGATGAGTTATCTGGAGAAAAGAGCCCCGGCGGATTCCAGGATCCAGAATTCAGGATTCAGGATTCAAGCCGCGGTGCGGCGCCTCCGCTCAACCGGGTGACCTACCGGGGTATCTGGGATGGGGTGACGCTGGTCTACGAGGCCAGCGGCGGCGCCATTTTCAAGAGCACTTATCATGTGGAGACCACCGGAGACAGGGACGCCGCCAGGCGTATCCGCCTGGGCTACAACCGCCCGGTGAGCCTGGACGATAGGGGCGACCTGGTGGTTGCTTACGAAAACGGCGTTATCACCGAACGCGCGCCGGTGGCCTGGCAGGAGGTGGGCGGGGAAAGAAGACCGGTGACGGTGTCCTTCGCCCTTTACGGGGAGCGCGAGGTGGGCTTCTCGCTGGGGGACTATCTGCCCGGCGTCCCGGTGGTCATAGACCCGGAGACCTACTGGACCACTCTGGTTGGCGGGAGCCAGTTTGACTACGGTCGAG
>CAZFEA010000001.1:0-29248 GCA_964518085.1 uncultured Dehalococcoidia bacterium | reverse complement strand
TGCTCAAGCCGCCGGGCTTTCTGGAACCGATGGACAAAATGCTCATTCTTCCCGAAGTGCTCAAACCCGATGTGTGGTGGCAAGGAGCATTACCGTGGGTGGATAGTGACCGGACTATCATCTCTTCCATCGTCCTGGTGCAAAAGTCCATAGCCATCAATACCGAGATAATCGGTCCAACGGAGATAACGGGTTGGCGGGACCTCCTGCATCCCCGCTGGAAAGGGAAAATAATCCTGGACGACCCCTCGGTGACCGGCACAGGCGCCTCGGTCCTCGGTGTTGCCCTGGAAGTCCTGGGTGCGGACTACATTCGCGCCCTGGCAAAACAAGAGGTGGAAGTCACCAGAGACCGTCGGCTGCTGGGAGAGTGGGTGGCGCGGGGTAAATACCCCATCGGGCTCGGGATGAATGACTCCACTCGCACCGAACTGGCGAGGGCACGGGTCCCGGTCAAATGGTTGACACCCTCGGACGGAGCCCACGTAACAGCAGGCAATGGCGGTCTCGCCGTGGTGAGCAAAGCGCCGCATCCCAGCGCCGCCAGGCTTTTTGTCAACTGGATGCTCACCAGGGAAGGGCAAACGGTTATTTCCAGGGCTTTTGGAAATCCGAGCGCCAGGGTTGATGTTCCCGTTGACCACCTCGACCCCGATGTGCTGCGCCGGGAAGGAATGAAGTACTTCAATTCAGGGACCGAGGAATACCTGAGGGGAGAGTCCGAGAGATTGAGAAGGTTCAAGGATATCTTTGCCGCGTCTCTTGCCAGATGAGGAATTCGTTGGACCCTGTAACTGAATTAAAGGCCGATGTGCTTATCATCGGCACCGAGGCCGCGGGCGCCAAGGCCGCCATCGAAGCCCATGCCCGGGGAGCCAGCGTCCTGGTGGTAACCAAAGGCGCCATGGGCTACAGCGGTTCTACGGTCATGGCGGGCGCGGGGGTGCAGGCCCCCCTGGGACACGGTGACCCGCGGGACAACGCTGACGTGTTCTTTTCCGATGTTGTCCGGGGCGGGGCTTTCCTGAATAACCAGAAGCTGCTGGAACGGCTGGTCAACCTGGCCAGCAGCGAAGTACTCAAGGTAAACCAATGGGGCGCCGCCTTCGCCAGGACCAGAGACGGCCGGTTCGTTCAGCACCAGGGGCCGGGATCCACCTATCCCCGCTCGCTGGTGGTCATCAGCGGCGGCGTCCAGTGGCGCAGGGCCTTCCGCGCCGAGTTCAAGCGCCGGGGCATCGCGCCCATGGAGGACTTCTTCGTCACCAGGCTGCTCATGTCCCGGGGACAGGTGGCGGGGGCGGTGGGCGTCTCCATTGCCGACGGCCGGCCCATGGTGCTGCGCAGCAAGACCACCATCCTGGCCACAGGTGGCTGCGGCCAGTTGTTCCGGCGCACCGACATGCCCTCCGGCGCTACCGGGGATGGCTATGCCCTGGCCTACGAAGCCGGCGCCGAACTAATGGACATGGAGTTCCACCAGTGCTTCCCCTATCACTGCTACGGCCCACCCGGCCGCGAGCAGATTTCCTGCGCCTCGCTCCGGTACGCGCTGCGGGGGAAGCTGTTCAACTCCCATGGCGAAGAGTTCCTGGAGAAGTACCTCCCTTCGAGCAAGGCATGGGGCCTGCGCGACCCTACCTCCCGGGCCATCTACCTGGAAAACCTGGCCGGCCGGGGCAGCCCCAGGGGGGGGGCCTACCTCTCGGTCTCACATCTGCCGCTCAACATGGTCGAGAACACAGTGAAGGGCTTCAATCCCCGGTTCCTGACCAAGGTGAAGAAAGCCGGCATAGACCTGACCAAAGAGGCCTTCGAAGTCGGCCCGGCGGTCCACTACACCATCGGCGGCATCCGCGTAGACGTGGAGTGCGATACCAACATACCACGCCTGGTTGCCATCGGGGAGAATGCCGGAGGCATGGACGGCGCGGAAAGAATAGACGCCGGCCCGGCCATCTGCTGGTGCCTGACCATGGGCCTCATCGGGGGCGAGAACGCCGCCGCCAGGGCTAGAGACCTGGACTGGCTACCGGTGGACACGGGACAGGTGGAAGCGGAACAGCGCCAGATCGAGACGCTCCTTTCCCGCAGGCAGGGCATTACCGGCTTCGACGTCAAAGAAAAGGTAAAAGACGTCATGTGGGAAAAGTGCGGCCTGGTGAGGAACCAGGCCGGCCTCGAAGAAGCGCTGAAAGCAATTCTGGATGTCAAGCAGAACGACTTGCCCCGCCTCTGTGTTCCAGGGGCGTCCCGCCGCTTCAACGTGGGCCTGATAGACGCCCTGGAGGCCCGGAACATGGTAACCGTGGCGGAATTGACCATCCGGGCCGCCCTGATACGCAGGGAGAGTCGCAGGTCACACTACCGCACCGATTTCCCCGCGGCTAACAACAAGGAGTGGCTCAGGAACATATGCGTCAAAAAGGTGAACGGCGAAGCCGTTTTCAGCCAGGTCCCCGTGGTGGCCCACCGGATGCAGCCGCCGGAGGAAGAAGGAGTGGAGGAAAGCCGTGGCAACTGAGGCCAGGGTAACCATACGTCGTTTTGACCCGGAACTTGATAAGGAACCCAGGTATGAGACATACGTCGTCCCACCCGAGGGCTGGCAAAACCGCAGCGTACTGGACACCATCCGCTACATCTACAGCCACCTGGACGGCAGTCTTTCCTTTCGCGAGTCGTGCCGCTGCAAGATCGTGTGCTCCATCTGCTCCGTCTCGGTGAACAAGAAGGTGGTCCTGGCCTGTGACACCCCGGCGACACAAGAGATGTGCATCGAGCCGGTGCCAAACCGTCCCCTCATCAAAGACCTGGCGGTGAGATTCGCCGCCGGCGCCGACTGATACCAGGTCATAAGCCAGCCACTGGCGGCCACGGCGCACCCCCCGGGCACGCGGTCCGCCTCTGGCGGATGCCGCTACTGGCTACCGCACGTGCAACGTGCGGCTACTGACTACTGTCTACTTTCTCTCAATGGTCAACGCCCAGTCGCTTTTGGTTACCTGAATCCGCCGGGTATCTTTTCTCTTGAGCAATTCCGGTATTAACGCCATCAGCGGATGGGAGGCGGTGACATAGCTCCTTACCGGTGCAGCGGGACGCATGGCTTTGAGTTCTTCGTCGCCGCCCATCACGTAGCGCGCCATGAGTTCGTCATCGGATATCCCCGGGCCGCCCAGTTTTTGCCTGATCTCTTCGATGGATGGCTCATATCCCAGTTGCGCGGCCAGCTCGGGGGCGCGGGGACGGTCAACTATCCTGGCTTGCACCCCGGGAACTACCCCAGCCATGGCTTCTTCTCCAAAATATCCCAGGGCGTATTGTATTATTTCATCCGGGACTTCTTTGTAGCGTTCTCCGAGCAGCACGTTCATGGTTGCCTGGGTAACCACCAGTTGCGAGAACGGCGTGACCATGATGGGATATCCCAGGTCCCGGCGGACCTGCACCACCTCATCCAGGACTTCTGCCAGGCGTTGTTCGGCATGGATGATGGCAAGCTGCCGCCTGAGGTTGGAGATCACGCCTCCCGGTACTTGGTGAACGTACTGGGCCCAGTCATACTCTAACGGGGACCCCGGTGGAAAGCCCTCTTTTCGGGCAACACGGGCAAAGTGTCCCGCTATAGATTTGAGGGGCTCTTCCGAGATATCGGTTGAATAGCCGAGCAACCTGGCATTGTTAATTATGTTGAATATCGAAGGCTGGGCAGTGCCGTTGGCCAGCGGTGGAATGCCGGTATGCAAAATATTTATTCCCAGCTTCATGGCTTCAAGATAGCACAGGGGCGCCAGCCCGGTGGTGCAGTGGCTGTGGAGTTCGATGGCGAGACCGTTGCAGTTGGCCTTGACCGCCGGCGCCAGGGTGCGAACACGGTCCGGGGTCAACAGTCCCCCGGGGTCCTTTATGTACAGCCGGTCCGGCTTCAGCTTCAGGGCATCCCGGGTCTTCCCGGCATAATACTCATCGGTATGCTTCGGCGACACCGAATAAGTAAGGGACACGATTGCCTGCATGCCGGCCTGTTGGCAGTAGCGGACGATTTCGGGCATGCGGAAATTCATGTCGTTGAGCAGTCCGTTGATTGTCAGCCGCTTGATTCCGTGCGCTGCCTGGCGCTGGCAGCGCAGGTCCAGCAGCGACAAAGGGGAGACGCCAAATTGTCCCACGGTGCAACCCCCCATCATGCTCAACGGCGTCCGGGTGATTATCGCCGATAACAGCCGGAGCCTTTCCCAGGGCTCTTCCCGGTGTTCGCGGACCCGCGTCTTGAACGGGGCGAAGGTATCGACGTCTATAGCTTCGAACCCGACCTGGTCCATCTCTGCGGCGATGGGCAAGATCATGCCGGTCCTCAACCGCCAGCCCCACAGGCTCTGGTCGCCGTCCCTTATGGTAGTGTCAACGAACCTGATAGGTTGCATTTGAATTCCGGAATAGGCCATCGGCCGGTATCGCAGGCAACCAGGCCCGGGCACCTTGCCCGCTACCGATACACTTCGCTCCGGTGGGCTACCCGGTAGACATGAACCTTAGACGCATTGTCCTCTATTTCGTACAGAATTCGGTATTGGCCAACCCTCGACCGCCACTGGTTTTCGAAGCCTGTTAGCTTTTTCACGCCTTGATGCCGTGGGTCTGCTTGGAGCCTGACCAGTTCGGCCTCCACTCTATCCCCGGTTGACTTGCTTAGCTTCTTCAGATCACGCTGGGCGGATGGCTCCAGAAGTACCGTAAACACAGCTATCCATCTGCAAGACGGCGTTGGGACCTGTACTCGTCAAGAGTAAGAGCTTTTCCCTTCAGCCGCTTCGCTCTTTCGATTAGCAGATGGTCACCCAGGTCTTCCAATAGTTGGCTGTCCCTCAGGATCCGTTCCGCCAGCTTTCGCCTTTGCGCCGGTTTCAGCGCTTCATAAGCTCGCCAGAATACTTCAACAGTCGCGTCCTGTGTTACCATGGGTTCCTCTCCCGCACTTTGGGATGATCGTTTGTACCGTGATACTGGTGAAATGACGTCCCCTCACCTTAATCCTCTCCCGCAGGGGGAGAGGAGACAGCGTGGTATTTTTGCAGCAATTATATCATGCTGCCAGCTTTTCAGCGTTTGACAACACAAAATTCAGCGTGCTACTATGCCCTACCCTCATTTGAGTCAGGAGACGGCCAATAGCACGCTACAGAATCGGAGTCGATGTCGGCGGCACCTTCACCGACTTCGTCATCTTCAACGAGGAGACGAGCGACGTACTTCACATCAAGGTGCCTTCGGTGCCCAGGGACCCCTCGGAAGCAGTGGATGCAGGGATGAAGCAGTTGTTCCAGAAAAAGGTGAGACCGGCGGATGTCGCCTTCTTTTCCCACGGCACTACCGTGGGCACCAATGCCCTGCTCCAGGACAGGGGCGCCAGGGTCGGCGCCCTGGTGACCGGGGGCCTTCGCGGGATCAACGACATCTACCAGGGGGCCATGACCGGTCCCAGCCTTTACGACCTTTATGCCGAGATGCCGAAAGGCCTGCTCGAACCACGTTTCTGCGAGGATATCCATGAGAGGATAGATTTCCGAGGAAAAGTACTGACCCCTCTCGACCAGCGACAGGCCCGGGAGGCCGTGGCCCGGCTGGTGAACAGGAATGTCGAGTCCATAGCGGTATGCCTGTTGCATTCCTTCATGAACCCGGAGCATGAAACCCGGCTCAAAGCGATCATCAAGGAGCAATATCCGGCAATATCGGTCTCTCTGTCCACGGAAGTGATCCCCCAAATCCGCGAATACCTGCGACTTTCCACGACGCTGGTGAACGCTTCCATCGCCCCCGTTCTGGCCCGGTACCTGGGCAATATACAGCAGAAGCTGGTACAGGCTGGGGTGGTCACCAACGAACGTTATGTAATGCAATGCAACGGGGGGGTGTCAACCTTCGGCATGGCCTCAACCAAAGCGGTGCCCGCCATCCTGTCGGGACCGGCAGCGGGGGTCATCGCCGGGAGGGAACTGGCGGTGCGGGCGGGTTTTCGAAATGCCATCACTTTCGATGTTGGCGGCACCAGCTCGGACATCGCCTTGTTGGAAGACGGCGAAGCGGTACAGGTAACAACCGGACAGGTCGGGAAATGGGAAGCGGCCACTCCGCTGATAGACATCAACACCATCGGGGCGGGGGGCGGCAGCATCGCCTGGATCGACAACCTGGGGGTACCCAAAGTGGGGCCGCGAAGCGCCGGCGCCGACCCCGGCCCGGCCTGCTATGACAAGGGCGGGACCGATCCGACGGTCACCGATGCCAACCTGGTGCTGGGATACCTCAATGCCGAAAATTTCCTGGGCGGCAAGATAAAGCTGAACAGGCAGCGGGCAGAAGAAGCCATCAGGCAAAAGATCGGGATTCCTCTTGGTATCGACACAGTCAAGGCGGCCGAGGGCATCCTGAGAATCGTAAATGTGAACATGGAGCAGGCCATAAAGGCGGTTTCCTCGGAAAGGGGCTACGACCTGCGCCAGTTTGCCCTGGTGGCCTTTGGCGGCGCCGGGCCGGTCCACGGCGGCATGCTGGCGGCTGCCCTGGGAATTCCGACAGTCCTCGTTCCCCCGGCGCCGGGGTTGACCTCGGCCATGGGTCTGCTCATGTCGGACGTCAGGCATGATTATGCCCGGTCACGACTCCAGTCCCTGGCCAAAACGCGTGTTGATGGAGTCAACGCCCAGTTCGATGACCTGAAGAGCCAGGCAGTGCGCGAATTGCTGGATGAGGGCTTCTCCGAGGTTGAGGTGGATCTGACGTTCTACCTGGACCTGCGCTATTCCGGCCAGGGATATGAGCTTATCGTACCCGCACCGGGCGGACATCTTGAGCAGCCGGACCTGGCGTTGATAAGGTCACGGTTTGACGAAATGCACGAAAAACTCTTTGGCCACAAGGCCGAGGCGGCCCCGGTGGACATCGTCAACTACCGCGTGGTGTCGCAGGTCAAGGTACCCAAACTGGCTATCAAAGAATCCTCACCGGCAGCCCGCGGCCCGGAGGCCGCGGTCAAGGGCCACAGGCATTTATACTTCGGCGAGTTCGGCGGCGACGCCGGATGTCCTATCTATGAAAGGGATTTGCTGGGGCCCGGTCACCTGATCCCGGGGCCCTGTGTCATTGAGCAGATGGACTCGTCCACGGTCATCTGTCCCGGCCAGTCGGGGCGGGTCGACCGGTATGGAAACATTATCATTACAGTGAAGGAAGCGGATTTGAATAAGCATGGCCATTGACCCCATAACCCTTGAAGTAATAAGCAGCAGTCTTTCGGGAATAGTCCGGGAGATGGAGACGTCGCTGTTCCGGACCGGCTATTCGACTATTATCCGCGAGTCTCAAGACGCCAGTTGCGCCATCCTCGACCGGAAGGGCAGGCTGGTTGGCCAGCACATCACCATTTACTTCCATATCGGGTCGTTTCCGGCGATCATAGAATCCCTCCTGCAAAGCTATCCCTATGAAGAAATCGCCCCCGGCGACGCCTTTCTGGTAAACCATCCCTATCTCGGAGGAAGCCCGCACGCCATGGACATGGCGGTAATTACCCCCGTCTTCCATGACAGCGAACTGGTGGGTTTTTGCGGTAGCATGGCCCATAAGAGCGACCTGGGCGGACTGGTCCCCGGCAGCGGGTCCGGCCAGGCGCGGGAAATATTTCACGAGGGGATTCACTTTCCACCGGTAAAATGCGCCCGCGGGCAGAAGCTGTCGAAAGAAATCGAGGCAATCATAAGGGCCAACAGCAGAACGCCCGACGTGGTGCTGGGCGATATCCAGGGCCAGATAGGCACCTGCCGCCTGGGGGAGATGCGGGTCGAAAACCTGATGAACAAGTACGGCAAGGGACTGGTTCTGGGCTGTTTCGAAGAACTGTTCGACATCACTGAAAAGAGGGTCAGGTCCGAGATCGCCCGGTGGCCGGACGGCCGGGCTGAAATGGAGGCTTTCCTGGACAACGACGGCATTGACCTGGAAAGGCCGGTCAGGCTTCACCTTTCCGTGGTCAAGGAACAAGACCGGGTCCTTTTCGATTTCTCCGGCAGCGCGCCGCAATGCAAGGGGCCGGTGAATCTCCGTCCGCCCCTGGTGAGGGCGGCCTGCTACTACGGCGTGATTGCCATGGTCGACCCCAGGCTGCCCAATAACTACGGGCTGCACCGCTGCATCGCGGTTAACTGCGGCGAGAAGACAGTTACCAACCCTGCCCTTCCGGCGCCGGTCAACTGCTACGCCCAAACGCTGATACTGGCCACCGAAATGGTCGTGGCCACCCTGGCCAAACTGGCCGGACGAAAAGCCATCGCCTGCAGCGGTGGCGGCCAGACCATGGCCATGGGCGGCAGGACCGAAGCGGGGCAGTCCTACGTGCAATACGAAATACTCCGCTCCGGCGCCGGGGCGGTGGACGGGGACGACGGGGGATTCGGGGCCGGCCTGAGGTGCAGCAACCAGGCGATAAAACTGGCCCCGCTGGAGATACTGGAAGCAGAGTTCCCGGTGAGGTTCCTGCAATTTCACCTCATTCCCGATTCAGGCGGTCCGGGCAAATTCCGGGGTGGCCCGGGCTATGTCCGGGAATATCTCATGCTTGGCGAAGAGACCCGGCTGAGCACCCGGAGCGACAAGTTTGTCATGGAGCCCTGGGGGGTCGGGGGAGGCATGGCGGGCAGAAGGGGGGCGGCGATAGTTAACCCGGATTCTCCCACCGAGCGGCGGTTGCCCGCCCGCGTCGGGGATGTTATCTTGAAATCGGGTGACATCCTGCGGCTCGAGCTGTGCGGCGGCGGCGGAGTCGGCGACCCGCATGAGCGGGGGAGAAGCAAAGTGCTGGCGGACCTGGAGAACGGGTACATCACCGCCGAAGCGGCGAAAAGCATCTATGGCGTGACATCGGTTTCCTCTCCCCTTGAGGGAGAGGATTAAGGTGAGGGGGACGGGATTGCTTCGCTGCGCTCGCAATGACACTCTGAAGGAGACTTGAAATGCCTGCTGACATACCAGCAACCGACGGCGTAGCCGGATGGAGGGGAAAACTGGGCTGGGTCTGCCCCGCCACCCCATCGTCTCTGGCCCTGGTGGACTTCCATTCCGCCGTGCCCGACGGCCTGGAACTGAAGATTGCCACCCTGGGAATAACCTCCCTCACCGACGACCAGGTGGAAACGGCCCTGTCCAAGCTGGACGATGCCGTCAAGCGACTGGCCGCGGCCGGCTCCCAATTCATTTTCGTCGAAGGGACGCCGCTGGTCTCGATGCAGGGACCGGGGGCTGACCAGCAAATCATCCGGCGCGTGAAAGAGGTGGCCAGGGTCCCGGCAACCACCTCTCTGACTGCCGCCGTCGATGCCCTTCGCACCTTGAAAGTTAAAAAGCTGGTTATCGCTTCGCCCATGAACCAGGAATCGGACCAGCGGACCAAAAGATTCCTGGAGTCCAGCGGCTTCGAGGTAATCCATATAAAGAGTCTCAACCTGACGCTGAACCGCGATATCGACGACCTGCCGCGGAGCGCGGCTTATGCCGTGGGCAGGCAGGCGTTCCTGGAGGCGCCTCAGGCGGAAGCCATATATCTCCCTTGCGGCGCCTGGTGTCCCCCGTGGGTCATTGATCGTCTGGAACAGGACTGCGGCGTCCCGGCCATTCACAGCCGGCAGGTCACCATCTGGGCCGGACTCAAGGCGCTGGGTATCAAAGAGCCGGTCAAGGCCTGGGGGAGGATTTTCCGGACGCTGTATCAATAGGTAAAAGGCGAAAGGAAAAAGGCAACAGGTAACAGGCAACAGGTGACAGCTATCTGCTCTCCCCCTTTGAAAAAGGGGGACTAAGGGGGATTTGAAAAAAAGCTGTCCAGGGCAAATCCCCCTGTATCCCCCTTTTGCGAAAGGGGGAGGGAAATCGGGCCTCCTCGCGTTGATAGGCCAATTTTCGTCCTTGATGGTACGCCTCAGGCGCATGACCCGATCCATTCGTTGTTAATCTGCGAGGCAAGGAGAGATACGATGAAAAAGTGTTCAAGTTTGATTGGTGCAGCGTTTCTGATGGTCCTGATCGTCGCCTGCGCGGCGCCGGCCCAGCCCACGGGCGCCCCCACGCCGCCGGTCAGGGCGCCGGCGCCCCCGGCCAACTCGTGGGACGAGCTGGTCAAGGCCGCCCAGAAGGAGGGCACGGTGAACCTGTTGGCTCGGACTGGGGCCCGGCCAAAGCCGCCATCCAGCGGGCCTTCAAGGCAAAATTCGGCATAGACATCGAAGCCACTGAGGGACGCGCCACCGAGGTCATTGCCAAGATCAAGGCCGAGAGAAGGGCCGGACTCTACTGGGCCGACGCCGGCCTGACCGGAAACGGTCCATTTTTTGTTGACATCAAGCCCATGGCGATCACTGTTCCCCTGCCGGAACTGCTGGTCTTGCCCGAGGTCACCGACCCGGGCAGGTGGCGCAACGGGAAGATTCCCTACCTGGACGAAGACCGCCATCTCCTGGTAACTGTGGCCATGGCCAACCGGCCCTCTATCCACAACACCGACATAATAAGGGAAGGAGAAATAACCTCCTTCCTGGATTACGTCGGGCCGAAGTGGAAGGGCAAGATGGTGCTGTCGGACCCGGCCGTCCCCGGCGCATCCCTCAGCTTCATCACCCTCATGGCCAAGGAAATCTTCGGCGTCGACGGGACGCTGGAAATACTGCGCCAGTTGGCGGCCAATGAACCGGTCATGACCAGGGACCAGCGCATGATGCTGGAATGGGTGGCCCGCGGGAAATACCCTGTAGGCATCGGACAGAGCTCGGCCATGTTCACCGAGTTCAAGAAATTGGGCGCCCCGATAGCTTTCACCATTTTGAAGGAGCCGCCTTTCCTGGCTTCGGGCGCCGGTAATCTCTTCGTTTTCGATAAGGCCCCTCACCCCAACGCGGTAAAACTCTTTGTCAACTGGCTGGTGAGCAAGGAAGGCGCCTCGGTGTGGGCCCCGGCCCAGGGCTTCCCGTCGCAGCGAGTGGATGTTCCCACCGACAGTTTCGATCCGCTGGTGCTGCCACCCGCGGGGGCGAGCGTTCCCGATGAAGCCTACCTGCGCACCCAGGCGGCGATCCGCGACAGGGTAGGCGAGATTTTCTCCGCCCTGCGTAAATGAAGTCCGCTCCAGGACTTTTGCTGCTAGAAATGGTAAGGGCTTATCGTTTACCTTTGGTCTGCGAAATCCTGGTCCTGGAGGCGGATGATAGCATACCGACTTCGGATTGAAGGAAAATAGGATGAAGGAAATGGTACAGCGATTGATGGAAGATATGGTTGGTGTGCAACTCAGCCAGGAAGAGTTAGAGCTGGTGACCAGGCGGTTCCATGAAATGGTAGAGGCCAACAAGAGACTGAATGAAATGCCTATTGCTGATGAAGAGCCCGTTGTCAGGTTTTCGAGGGAGACGGGAACATGAACCAGCCAGAATTGGTCTACTCTTCCATTGCCGCCCTTTCTGGTCTCATTGCCCGCAGGGCCGTTTCTCCCCGGGAAGTCTGCGAGGCCCACCTGGCCCGGATCAAAGCCGTAGACCCTACTTTGCATTGCTACGTGAACTTGCTCGAAGAGGAAAGCCGGCGGGCGGCGATAGTCGCCGAGGGCGAAATAGCCCGTGGAGGATATAAGGGCCCTTTGCACGGCATCCCCGTCGGCATTAAAGACAATCTGGGCATGAAGGGGGTGCGATCTGCTGGAGGTTCCAAGCTTTTGAAGGACTTTATCCCCGACCACGATGCCGCCTCTGTGGAGAGCCTCAAAAGGGCCGGCGCGATTATCACCGGCAAGCTGAATTTGCATGAACTGGCGTATGGCGGCTCCACCATCAACCCGCACTTCGGGACAACCCTCAATCCCTGGAACCGCGACTACACCCCCGGGGGTTCCAGCGGCGGTTCGGGAGCAGCAGTAGCTGCCGGCTTATGCGCCGCCGCGCTGGGAACCGATGGGGCCGGGTCTATCAGATACCCTGCCCAGGCCTGCGGCATCGTCGGGCTCAAACCGACATACGGACGGGTCAGCCGGTATGGACTGGTCTTCGCTCCCCAGTCATCGGTGGACCACACCGGCCCCCTTACCCGGACGGTAGAAGACTGCGCCATCGTCCTCGCCATCCTGTCCGGCTACGATGAAAGGGACCCTGGCAGTGCCCGCATGCCCGTGCATGATTTCAGGGCCGGTCTGAACGGCAATGTCAAGGGGTTGCGGGTTGGGATACCAAGAGAGCCTTATACTTCTGTATCAACCGAGGTAAGTAGAGCAATCAGCGAGGCTGTCTGTGTCCTGGAAAGCCTGGGAATGGCGGTGGATGAGGTGTCTTTGCCCCATGCTAAGGCGGAGTACACCGCGGCAATGGAGTCGCCGATCTTGATGGCCGAGGGGCACGCCACCCGGCTGCGCGATCTGCTCAGACGCTACAATGGTTCGATCAGAGACTTGGGTGCAGACATAGTTGTAAGGTACCTGGTGGCAAGGGTAATGCCGGCGTCGTTTTATATTGACGCCCAAAAGGCAAGGCGGATACTGATCCGCGAATTTGATGAAGCTCTGCGCAAAGTCGATGTGATTGCGACGCCCATGAAGCCCGTCGCCGGCCAGACCTTGAAGGAAGCCGCCGCAGGAGTGATCCACGTAGACGGCCAGGTAGTAGCCGGGCCGCCCGATATGGCTTACGGAATTGTGTACAACCTGACAGGAATGCCGGCGCTTTCAGTTCCCTGCGGGTTTGCCAGGAACGGCCTCCCCATCGGACTGCAGCTTGCCGGACGGCCGTTTGAGGAAACGACGGTTATGCGCGTCGCACACGCCTATGAGCAAGCTACCCCCTGGCATACCAGGCATCCTGCGCTTTAACATCTGAAAGCAGGCAAGCCACTTATTTCGTCACGGCTGACGTTGCTGAGAGCAAGGCTCTCTTCACCAGCGCCTTTGCTATCTCGACTTTATAGGCGTTCATAGACAGCGGTTTCGCGCCTTTCACCGCAGCCGTTGCCGCCGCCTCTGCTGTCGCAATTTCTACGGTCTTGCCTCTGATGGTTTCTTCCGCTCGGGTTGCCCGCAGGGGACCAGGCGCTACTGCCCCAAGGGCAATCCTCGCGTCGCGGCAGACACCATTGTCGATCACAGCGACCGAAGCCACGCTGACCACCGCAAAATCGATGGCCTTACGCAACCGGAATTTGATGAAAGCCTGCCTGGACCCCCTCGGAGGGGTGGGAACTCTAATTTCTTTTATTATCTCATCAGGACTCAGGACATTTCCCATGGGGCTGTAGAAATCAGACATGGAAATGCTCTTTTCTCCGGCCTTCCCTTGAACGATAATCCTGCCATCCAGGGCTGTCAGGACAACGGCCAGGTCTGAGGGGCAGGCAGCAAAACAACGTTTGCCTCCGATAATAGCATGGTACCGGTTGTCTCCGTCAACGGCAAAGCATACCTTTCCCCCCTTCCGAAAGCACACATAGTCTCTCCCGGTGCGCGGGGAACGCCGGTAGTACCAGCAGCGCACTTCCTGGCACAAATTGCCGCCAACGGTAGCCATGTTTCGTATTTGCGGTGAGGCTATCAACCGCGCCGCCTCGGCCAGGGCCGGGTATTCAGTCTTAATAACGGAAGAATCTTCCACAGCGACAAGCCTGGTCATGGACCCTATCCTGAGCCCGTCGGAGTCCGGGCGAATATATTCCAGCTCGGGGATGGTCTTGATATTGACCAGGACCTCAGGATAGACGGGAAGGAGGCCGTTTTTCAAGATGCTCAAGCAATCTGTGCCGCCGGCAATGATTCTGGAGTTCCCCTGCGCCGCCGCAATCGCATCTTCCAGCGTCGGGGCATTGACGTGCTCAAACGGCCTCATCTTAGCTAATCTTACCCAGCGCCCTGAGCACCTTATCGGGCGTCATCGGCAAACTGTTCAGGCGCACACCGATTGCATTGTAAATAGCATGGGCAACGGCTGGAGCGCCGGGAATCAGGGACCCCTCGCCAATTCCCTTGGCCCCGAACGGGGTGTTCGGGTTGACAGACTCGACAAGGATGGCTGTGGTGGGAGGCACGTCGAGGTGGGTCAGTATCTTGTAGTCCAGATACCCCGGGTTGAGTCCCTGTCCATTTTTCGGGTCGCGCACAAAGTCCTCTTTGAGCGCATAGCCGATACCCATCAAGGCTGATCCAAGTAATTGATTCTCAGCCGTATTGAGGCTTATGGCCCTGCCAACATCCTGGGCATTTACGTATTTCAATATCTCCACTTCTCCGGTCTCCGTGTCCACAGCTACCTCTGCTATGTGACACATCCAGGTCTTGGGTACCAGCGAACCTTCCGGCCCCTCTGGCGTCCACGGTACGTTCTCCCACTGTGCGTACCAGCCGTACCCATCAATCCGACATCCAATTGGCTTCGAATTGACAACTGCCCGGGAACCGACGTACTTCGCCGTGACCGCGCTGATCTCGATTCGCCTGACCGGATCGGCGATGACATAGACCCATCCTTCCCTCGCCTGCAGTTCTTCCGGTTGGACACCCAGCTCACTGGCCGCCAGGGCCAGAAGCTTTTTCTTAGCGTCTCTGGCCGCAAGCTGCACTGCACCTCCCATGTTGCAGGTATTCTGACTGTGCGCCGAGAAAGATGCCAGCGGCGCCGACTCGGTATCGGCGCGCACCACCCTCACATCTTCAAATCTCACCCCCAGTTCCTCGGCGCAAATGGCAGCCTCGACAGTGTAAACTCCCTGCCCCGTTTCATCACCGGCAGCAAATAGTTGAACGGAGCCGTCCCGATTAACTTCGACCAGGGCCGCCCCGGGGGTGGTGGAGCCACCTCCGCTATGGACAGCAATCGCCATGCCGATCCCGTGCTTTCTTCCGTCGGAAAGCGTCTTCTCCCCGGGCTTGTGCCGCTTCTGCTTCCAGCCTATGGCGTCGGTGGCCTTACCGATGCACTCGTCGAGTCCGCTCGGCGTCTGTTTCTGGTGTTCCCACCAGTCCCCGGCGCCCGAGTGGTTTTTCAAATAAAACTCGGCAGGATCAACCCCTAACTTCTCTATCAGCACATCGCACGCCTGGGAGACTGCATAATGCCCCTGGGTTGACCCAAAGCCGCGGAATGAGCCGGTGCCGACGGAATTAGTGAATACCCCGTAGTTCACATAACGGGTATCAGGACATTTCCACGTCCAGTTCGGGGCTCGCCCGATATTCCCCAGCTCAATGCGGGCAGAACGATGGGCCATGCCGAAGTTGGTGATGGTCTTCATGTCGATGGCAGTGATTGTGCCGTCTTGTTTGCCGCCCATTCTTACCAGGCTGTGGGTCATGGCTCGAGCCCAGTGATATTCCCAATCCCTCAAATTACAGAACCGGACCGGCCTGCCGGTCTTCCTGGCCAACTCCGTGGCCATTGCCAGGATTCGCAAATCCACGTGCTTTCCAAAGCGTCCCCCGGCATGGTGGCAGATAGCCCTGACCTTGTTCATGGGCGTCCCGTAAACCCTGGAGAGGATCGGCCAGAACCACTCGACCAGGCGATGGGGACTTTCCTTGGACCATACGTTGCAGATGCCATTGGCATCCCATACCACGATGATGGTCTCTGTCTCGAGCGGGGCATGAAGCCCAACCTGGGTGTGAACTTCCTCCTCTGCGATGGCATGTGAATTTTCGAAGCCTTTCTCCACATTGCCGCCGGTCAGCTTTGTCTTGTCGATCTCCAGCGAGGGTGCGCCGCGTTCCCTGGAGTTCCATACGTTCCACGGCCAGCAACCGTACTGGACGGCGGCTTCGGGCTTCATCGCCCCATCAGTATCGAAAATAGACGGCAGTAGCTGGTATTGCACCTGTATGAGCTGCGCCGCTTGCTCAGCTATCTCTTCGGTTTCGGCCGCTATCGCCGCCACATAGTCCCCTACAAAATAAAGCGTGCCGCCTAGAATTCTCAGCGGCTCAACGTCACGGGTGGATGCGGCATCCGGGAAATGCTCCGTGTCTTTATGGGTTATGATCGCCCTCACACCGGGCAGAGCTTCGGCTTCGCCGGTCTCGATACTAACAATCTTTGCATGCGGGTGCGGGCTGCACAGCAGAGTGCCGTGGAGCATTCCCGGCAGGAACACATCCTGGGTAAATCGGGCGCTTCCGGTGACGATATCGATAGCGCCAAACCGGGGCAGACGTTTTCCTATGAAGGAAAGTTGCTCTTGCATCTTTTAATTGCGTTTGATCAGGGATGCGGCGGCTAACACCGACCCGACGATCTTCTGATAAGAGCCGCAGCGGCACAGGTTCCCGGACAGTGCCTCTTTGACTTGCTTTTCAGTGGGACTGGGGTTCTTATCAAGCAGGACTTTAGCCTGCATGATCATTCCCGGGGTACAGAAACCACACTGCATTCCATCGTGGTCGATGAATGCCTGCTGAAGGGCATGCAGTTTCCCCGTTACCGGGTCTCTCAATCCCTCAATGGTAGTAATATCTTTCCCATCACATTCCACCGTCAGAGTGGTGCAGGAAAGCACAGACTGCCCATTCATGATGACAGTACAGGCGCCGCACTCGCCACTGTCGCAGCCAATCTTCGTCCCCGTAAGCCCCAGGGTTTTCCTCAGGGTCTCGGCCAATGTGTCCCACTCGGTCACCTGGTAGCCGAGCAAAAGCTCAAACGGCTTTCCGTTAACCCTGAACTTTACAGTTTGTGGACTGGTGTCCCGCTTCATGGTACCTTTCTGCTGCGCCGGTTCCTCACCGAACGAGAGTCATGCCAGACAGACTAATCAGAAAATCATATCACGGGCGTCAAGAGGCTAACGAAAACAAATCCTGGAGACAAAAAACTGTTTGACACAGACAGCGCCAATAATCTATTATCCTTTATCGCCGTTGCGCCCCAGGGCGTGGGTAGGCAGGCAGTTTCCCTTTATTGATAATGACCGGTTAATTATCGTTCGGACCAGGTCATGAACATCCTGGCCGACAGTCACACTCCATAAGCAATTGCAGTACAATTCTCAAACCTGCTTTAAGGGAAACAGACAGATGCTGGATTCCAAAGAACGAAACACGGACGTGCTGGTTATCGGTTCCGGAATAGCCGGGCTGGCTGCCGCTATAAGAGCCAGAGAGGAAGGGCGTGATGTTCTTCTGGTATCGAAAGCCGGCATCGGCAAACAGAGCGCCACTTACTTTTCCGGCGCCTGGTTCAAATACACCACTCAAGAGCTTAACTTACCCGGATACGATTCAAGTCCCCAAAGATACATTTTTGACGAGCAACAGGTCAAAATGCATCTTGAACGGGCAAAAGAGGGTATTCTATGGCTCAAAAACCTCGGCGTTCCCCTGGAGGCCTACGGAGAGTGGTATTTGACACCAAGGAGAGAGGACGAAGAGGACGGGGTCACCGTAGTTGAGGCTCTCAGGAAAAAACTCAAGGAATCGGGGACTGGCGCCATCGGCAACTGCCTCATAGTAGATTTACTGGTCCGGGAAGGACAATGTATTGGCGCTGCAGGCCTTGATCAGAACGGGGACGTCCTGGTCCTCAGAGCGGGATGCACCATTCTGGCGACGGGCGGAGGGGCATCGCTGTTCAAAGAGACCTCCAGCCCCAGGTCGCTCGTCGGCGACGGATATGCCATGGCTTTGAGAGCAGGCTTACCCTTAACCAATATGGAATTCATACAGTTTGAAGTCGGTTTTGTGGGGGTGGCCTTCCCCTGGCAAGGGGACATAATCAGCGAAATCATAACGGTCAAGGGCGTCCGTCTGGTGAACAAGAAGGGTGAAGACCTGGTGCGAAAGTATCTAGGTCTAAGATGGGAACAGGTATGCCGCTATGCTTCTTTCAAGTTTGAAGAGTCGGAGAAGATCATGGAGATGGAAGGGGGACCCGTTTTCCTGGACATGACCGGGATATCGTCCGCCGACTGGTCCAAGATGCACCCTCGTACCAGAATGAAACTGGCAAAATGTCCCCGCGATGTGAAGCGATTTCCGGTGGAAATGATTCCCATCGGGCACACATACCTGGGAGGGGTTACCACCGACAAGACAGGGGAGACCCAACTGCGCGGGCTTTTCGCCGCGGGAGAAATGGTCAGCGGTACCTACGCCGGGGAGAATAGTGTAAACCATTTGACCAGGTGCCTGGTCATGGGGATCGAAGCTGGAAAGAACGCGGCCCAAACATGCAAGGAGTTGGAACAAGAGAGAACCGGGCTGACTGACAGGCAAAAGGAGTTTCTACAAGAAATATCGCTGAAGAACGGAAAAAGGCGGCCGCTGGAGCTAAGAAAGAAGATTCGCGAGCTGGTCAATAAACGCATGAGCCCGGTAAGGAGTGGACCTTCATTGCTCGCCGGTATCGATGAGCTGACGCGGATAAAAGAAGAAAAGAAGAATCTGAGTGCAGATAATACCCCCGACTTGAAGGAAGCTATTGAAGTGGAGAACATGTTACTGCTGGCCGAAGCCCTGCTCAGGTCCGCTGAATTCCGGAAGGAAAGCCGGGGTCCCCACTATCGTGAAGACTACCCGACCAAAGACCCTTTGTTTTATAAAACTACCAGAGTACAACTGGACCGTGACGAAAAGCCCTTGAATGTCGACTGTGTCAAATTGAGAATGGAGGTCAAATGAAAGCCAGTCATCTATTATTGCCTTTTGCCGGTATTCTTCTCACCATAGCTGTTGCCTGTGGGGGGCCGGCGGCTCCTTTGTCGCCTGGTCCAACCAAACCAACCACGGCGGCGCAAACCGGCCCGGAAAAATCCTCGTGGCAAGCCCGGTGGGACAGCACCGTCGCCAAAGCCAGGACCGAAGGTACGGTGGTGGTCCACACCTCGGCCAACCCGGCGACCACTCAGGCTCTAAAAGAAGCGTTCAGGCAACAGTTCGGCATCAATATCGATTTTATCGTTGGCAGAGGTGAGGAGTCCATGGCCCGCATCCAGGCCGAAAGAAGGGCCGGGCTATACCTGGCTGATGCCGTGATCGCGGGAACTTCGACACTGCTGCTGATCATGAAGCCACAGGGCGTGTTACAACCGTTGAAGCCTGCCCTGATCTTGCCGGAGGTTACCGATGCTACCAAATGGCGCGGCAAGGAACTCCCCTTGGTCGATCAAACAGGACTGTCCCTGGCATTCGTTCATCGGACTGCCAGTTTTCTGGCTGCGAATTCCGACGCGGTCCAGGAAGCCGAAATTAAGTCTTACCGCGACCTCCTCGACCCCAAGTGGAAAGGCAAGATAACCACAATGGACCCAACCATATCGGGGGGAGGTAGCTATTGGGTGGCGTTGATGTTTGCCATTTTTGGTCAAGATGGAGGCAAAGACTACCTGCAGCAGTTTGTAAAGCAAGAGCCGCTACTGATCGCCGACAAGCGCCAGCAGGTTGAGTGGCTGGCCAGAAACAAATACCCCTTGTCTATTGCTCCGGATGTCCAGACCTTCGACGAGTTCAAGAGGGCCGGGGCTCCCATAAAATGGAAGGCCGCCCATGAGGGAATTGGCTTGACCTACAGCGGCGGCGTGGTATCCCTCATCGACCGGCCTGCCAACCCCAATGCGGCCATAGTGTTCGTCAACTGGCTACTGACTAAAGACACGCAAGCCCTGTTTCAGAAGAACTACGGACCTCCCAGCGCCCGGGCCGACGTAGACACTTCAGGAATCGATCCGGCATACGTGCCCCAGGAAGGGGCCAAACTGATATCGACTGACAGTGAAGAGCAAATGATCGAGAGACCCAAGCTGATCCAGCTAGCTAAAGAAATATTCAGGCCGGTGATGCAAAAGTAAGCCCAACCAGAGAGCGAGGACCTCAGCGACATGGAATACATAATAGGGGTGGACATTGGCGGGACATTTACCGACTGTGTAGGAGTCGATGAACACGGCCGGTTGTCCCTGGGAAAAGCATTGTCCACGCCCGGCGACTTCTCTATCGGCGTCATCGACTCGGTTCGCGACCTGTCAGAAAAACTTGGTTTGGCCAGCGAAGATGAGCTCATCCGGCGGACAAAGTACTTTTTCCATGCCTGCACGGTGGGAGAAAACATCCTCATAACGCGTTCCGGGGCCAGGACCGGCCTTATAACCACCAGGGGCTTCGCGGACACCATCCTCATAATGCGAAGCAAGGTGACCGAAGGACTGACGGAAACCGAGGCGTCTCACCTGTCAGCCCTTACCAAGCCAGAACCCCTGGTTACCAGGCCTCTCATCACAGAAGTGAATGAGCGTATCGACTACAAGGGTGACGTCCTGATTAGCCTCGACACGGCGGATGCTGCCCGGGTTGTCAAAGAGTTAATCGAAAAGGGGGTGGACTCGGTCGCCATCTGCCTCCTATGGTCCCTCGCCAATGACCGCCACGAAAAGGCGCTGGCCGGCATACTGAAAGCGAATCACCCATCGGTGCATGTAGCCATTTCGAGCGAGGTGGCCCCTCTCCTTGGCGAATATGAGCGCACTGCCACCACCATTTTCAGCGCCTATATCGGCCCCGAAATTTCTTCTTACCTTCAGGACCTTTTGAAAGCGTTGCACTCCAGGGGGTTGCGGGAAGAACCTATGGTAATGCAGGCCTACGGCGGCGTCCTGAGCATGCGGGCGACCAGCCGGAACGCCATCGGTACCATTGAGTCCGGGCCCGCCGCCGGAGTGCTGGGCAGCAAGTTCCTTGGTGACCTGAGCGGCGAACGCAACATCCTGGCTACGGATATGGGTGGCACTACCTTCAAGGTTGGCATAATCCGGGATGGCACGTGCGAAAGGGAATATGCACCGGTTATCCTGCGCTATAACATTTTGTCGCCGAAAATATGGATCGAATCGATTGGAGCCGGCGGGGGAAGCATCGCCTGGATCGATTCCGAGACAGGCTTGCTGAAAGTGGGACCTCAAGGCGCCGGGGCGAAACCGGGACCGGTCTGCTACGGGATGGGAGGGACGGAACCCACCGTCTCTGACGCCGACCTGGTGCTGGGTTATCTCAACGAGGACTATTTCCTGGGTGGACGAATGAGGCTGGACAAACAGGCAGCGCTGCAAGCCATTAGAGAGAAGATTGCCCACCCGCTGAACCTGGGCGAAACTGAGGCCGCCAACGGCATCTTTCGCATAGCCAATGCTCATATGTGTGATCTCGTGCGCCGCGCCACGGTCGAGAGAGGCAACGATCCGCGGAACTTCGCCCTTTTTGCTTACGGCGGCGCCGGACCGGTGCACGCCGGAAGGTTCGCGGCGGAACTCGGGATCAAAAAGATCGTCGTCCCCATGACCGCCTCCGTCCAGGGGGCGATGGGGCTGATAAGTTCCGACGTAGTCCATCAATTTGCCAGGTCAGACAGGCTGATGGTCCCGGTAGATGTTGACCGCGTCAATGCCAACTTCTCCAGCCTGTGCGCACAGGCGCTGGAGCAACTCCATGCCGCGGGGTTTGGAAACGACGATATCGAAATCGTTCGCAGCGTAGATATGAGATACCGGTTCCAGGTCCACGAGTTGAACGTGCCCTTTCCGGCGGGAATGACTGATATTAGTCCGGGGGACATGGAGAAGCTGTACTCTCTGTTCGATGAACTGTATGAAAAGTCCTATGGCAAAGGGTCGGGCTATGCCGAGGCAGGAAAAGAGATCACCACCTTCCGTATTGACGCCATCGGTCGCCTGAGAAAACCCAATATCAAGAGAGAAGCCATCAAGAAGGCGCCGGCTGAACGGTCGCGAAAAGGCAGTAGAGAGGTATACTTCGAAGAACACCGGGGGTTTATACCGACAGACATTTACGATTTCGAACGAATGCAACCCGGATTCGAAGCGCCCGGCCCGGCCATAATCGAGACACCCGTAACCACGGTCGTGGTAAACCCCGGCACACGAGCAACCATGGATGAATTTCGCAATATCGTCATCTTTCTGCGGTCGTAGGAGATAGTCATGAAGGCGCCGCCGGTGTCAACTGTCGATCCCATTACTTTTGAAATACTGTCTCATCGCCTCTACCAGATCACCAAGGAAATTGCTATTACCCTGGAACACGTGGGGGGCACGGTTAATACCACGCAGCTCAAAGACTACCTGGCGGCGCTGTACACACCTTCCGGCGAGGTGCTATCGGTGGGCCAGGCGATGATGGGAATGCACGCCGTTTGCGCCGGGTTTGCCGTGAAGAAGATTATCGACCAGTTCGGAAAGGACGGCAACATTTATCCCGACGACATGTTCTTGCTGAATGACCCCTATCTGGCCGCGATTCACCAGTCAGACATGTATGTCGTATCCCCGATTCACTACCAAGGCCGCCTCGTCGGCTGGAGCGCCACATTTGTCCATGTAATGGACATTGGTGCCATGTCACCCGGAGGGAACTCCCCCGGGGCAACCGAAATATGCCACGAGGGTATCAGGATCCCGGGGATCAAGCTGGTCGAGCGGGGGCAGACGCGAAACGACGTTTTCAGGACAGTGGTCAACATGACCCGGCAACCGGTGATGGTGGGCCTGGACCTGAAATGTGAAATTGCGGCCAACAACGTCGCCAAGGCCAGAATGCAGGATATGATCAAGCAGTACGGGCTGGAACTGATCCAGGCCGTTTCGGCCCAGATGATCCGCTATTCGGAATCTATCTTACGGAAGAGGATAGCTGAAATTCCCGACGGTTCGTGGACTGATTCTCTGTCCATCCAGGCCGACAAATCCTGGAAGGTAAAGCTGACGTTGAACAAGAAAGGCGACCGGCTGATTTTCGATTTTGCCGGGACGGACAGGCAGGCCGAAAAAGGCATCAACCTGCCCTATCATGCCACCTTCGGTTGTTGCTTCCAGGAAGTCCTGTGCACTTTCGCCTATGACATCCCGCGCAACCAGGGCGCCTTCGGCCCGATGGAGGTGAGCGCACCTGAAGGGTGCGTGGTCAATGTCCAGAACCCGGCCCCGGTATCCCTGAACACCACCTCCGGCGCCCAGGCCGTCAAACACCTTGCCGCTTCGGTACTGATGCAGGCAGTGGCGGCAAGCGAAAAGTGGAAACGCGAGGTCATGGCGCCGACCTTGATGGGCCGCTTCGCCAGGCACGCCGGCATCAGCCAGTACGGAAAATATTACGTCTCCACCTTGCTGGAATCAGGAGGCAGCGGGGCAACATCCTGTAAGGATGGTATGAACTCGTCCAGCGCCGGCAGCATCGGGATGACATGCCACAACGTGGAGTGGGTTGAGCTCAACTTCCCCGTCATCTACCTTTTCCGACGGCATATTGTGGATGGCGCCGGCGCCGGAAAGTACCGGGGCGGCGCAGGGACCGAGGTAGCCCTTGCCCCCTATAAGCCCGCGGAAGGAAAAATCAAGGTAGTTGCCCTCGGAGTGGCCGGGCTGAAGAACTCGGGGAAGGGTCTTTTCGGCGGTTACCCCGGAGCGCCCAGTCTTCTCAACTTGTTTGAAAGTACGAAGCTGGAGGCGTTTTTCGCCCAAAACCGCCCTCCGGTTGACCTTGCTGAACTCAAGGGAAGAAAAATGGCTCTGGCCTACCAGGACATCGATCTGCAGGTCAACGATGTCCTTTATCTCAGGATGGCCTGCGGAGGCGGTTACGGGGACCCCCTGGAAAGGGACCCGCAGATCGTAGTGCAAGATCTGAGGAATGGACTTGTTTCCTCCGCGGCGGCCGAACAGTACTACGGCGTAGTCGTTGATCGAGGCAAATTGAATCTTGATGACACGCGCCACTTACGGACGGCCCTTATCCGCCAGCGTCTCAACGGCCGGCCAGCAACGCGCCTCAAGCCGGCGCGAGCATCCCAAAGCGGCGCCGTCGGCCATGGCAGGCGCCCCACAACGGAAAAGACCCGCCCGTTTCGGGGAAACATGGAGATCATAGTTAACCGGAACCGTTCGGCCATACGTTGCCAGCGGTGCCTGGCCGTGCTTTCCAGCGAGCCAAGAAAATGGAAGGAAGCATGTACCGTGAAACTCCTGCCCCCTACTGAAGCCGGAGCGCTCATGGCGGACCTGACCGGTTATTTCTTGCTGGAACAGACCTGCTGCCCATCGTGCGGTATTTTGCTGGATACCGAACTGATACCGGTCCCGTAGTGGCATGATTATAAAAGAAGGAAAGCAATGATCATAGAAGACGGTGGACCCCGCAAACCGGAGCCAAAGCCAGTCACCCTCGCCCGGAACAAGACCGCCATTATTGTGCTCGATCTGAGCGCCAGATGCCAGGACCCCAGGGTCTTTTGCTCTTTGCTCCTTCCAGGTGTAAGCGAGTTCCTGGAAAGGGCGCGGGCCTTGGCTGTGCCGGTTATTTACACCATCTCCCTTATCCACAAGGGCACACCCGGGGGAGAGCCTGCCTCCTCCCTGAAGAAACGGGAAACCGAGCCAGTCATCCACCCCAACGGCTTCGACAAATTCACCGGCGGCGAACTCGACGGCCTGTTGAAGGACAAGCAGACAGAGAACCTGGTCATCGTCGGGGCGGCCACCAACATGGCGGTGCTTTACACCGCTACCGCCTCAGCGCGCATCTATCGCTATGAGACCATCATCCCGATAGATGGGGTCATGGCCATGACAAAATACGAGCAGGAATATGCCCTCCATCAACTCGGGGCACTTCCGCCCGAGGTCACTGTTCCTATTCAGTTCACCAAGTTGGGGATGATCCAGTTCGCCTGAGAGATAGCCAATACTCCCAGGAGGTGCATTTGTCTAAAGACACTGTCATAGTCATAGGGGGCGGATTTGCCGGCTGTGGCGCGGCCATCGCCGTGGCCAGGGCCGGACTCAAGGCGATTTTGCTGGAACGGACCGACATGCTTCTGGCCGGAGGAAACCGAGCCGGACATTACAACATGACCGGGCGGATGGTCCAGAATGAAGAGCTCAGGGCCATGGCCGGCGGCGATATCCTGGATGTACTGGACGCCATCATTCTTCACCGGCTATATGAGCCGGACATGGAATACGGATACATCTACAATTGCGCCCTGGCGGAGCCAGCGGTCAAGAAACTGGTCCTGGACTGTGGAGTCGACATACGATTCATGAGCCGGGCGGTTGATGTGCTGACAGAGGATGGACGGTTGGAGGCGGTCCGGCTCGCCAGCGGCGAAGTCCTGCGAGGCGGCGCCTTTGTCGATTGCACCGGCACCACCGGCGGGATGGACATCTGCCGGCGCTACGGCCTGGGATGCGTCATGTGCGGAAGCTTCAGGTGTCCCACGTTCGGCAACCGGGTAAGCATCGCCACCAAAGCCGGGGCCAGGGAGTTGAGTCAGAGAAGGGCCGACGGCACCAGGGGTCTCCTCGGCCTGGCGGTCTGTTTGAGCAAAGCCAGCCTGGGCAAGGAGTTGAGGGAAGAGCTCGAGCAAAAAGGACAGATGAAGATTCCCCTTCCCAAACACCTCGTAGACTACTCGAAAGCCGGCAAGATGGCCAATATCTCGTCCCACGAGGAAGTCGAGCACGTCAACCTTTCCGACATAGGCTCTATGGCCAAGTGTTCGAAAATGGGCTATATGTCTGTGGCCGACCTGCGCACCATACCCGGTTTTGAGACAGCCATGATCGAAGACCCCATGGGCGGCGGTGTCCATACCTTCGTCAAAGAGGTATCCATCCATCACCGGGACGACAGCCTGAGGGTGCCAGGTTTCGACAACCTTTTTGTCGGTGGTGAAAAGATCGGGCCGATCGGCGGCGTGGACACCTGTATGATCATGGGTGTCATTGCCGGACATAACGCCTCAAGAAAAGTGGCCGGCACCGGACCACCCGTTTTGCCTGCCACCACCGCGATAGGGGACTACATCAGTTTCACGGGTGAGTTAAACCGGACCCAGGAGGGACTGAACCAGCTTTGCCGTCCCGGCCAGGGGGACTATCTTGAGCGGATGATAAGGCTGGGACTTTACCCGCAAACCGTCAGTGACATCAGAAAACGAATCGACGACCTGGGGTTAACCGGAATACTGGCGCAAAAGCTGAATTGAGAGTCACCGGTAAGCCCGTATCTTGTTGGATAGCCCGAATTGTGGCTCGAAGGCGCTGAACAGGTCGAGATACTGTTCCAGGTAGCGAGTCAGCAAGAAGTTGGCCCTGACCGTTTCACGGGCTTTTTGCCCCAACCGCATCCGCAAATCTTTGTCCCTGACAACCTGGACAATCCTTTGCGCCGCGTCTTCAATCGAGGACACCAGAAAGCCGTTTACCCCATCCTGTATCTGGTACCGTATGCCCCCGGCGTTGCCGCCAATAACCGGCGTTCCTTTCCACATGGCCTCGGCCACCGTCAAGCCAAAACCCTCGCGAATTGATTTCTGCAGCACCACGGCAGCACGCCGCTGAAGGGCATTCACCAGGGCGCCATCCTGGACGCTAAGCATGATGATGCGTTCGCCACAATGTTCAAGCAGTGACTTATAGACCGCCTGCCCCTCGGGATCGTCGTCGGCCACATTTCCTACCAGCACCAGGGTGGCCTCGATGTGTTGCCTCACCAGCTTGAAAGCCTTGATGACCCCTTCCGGGTCTTTCCAGCGGTCAAAACGGGATATTTGCACCACCAGTGGAAGATCCGTGGGAATGCTGTAGTGATTCAGGCGCTCGGTCATCTCGCCGTCACTCAGTTCCTTGTTGGTAATGGAGAACGGGTCAATGGCCGGCATAAAAAACAACTGGGGTGTTTTCAACTTCCGGGCATAATCCCTGCTGCTCAGGATCACGGCATCATATTTTTCGACGAACCGGACCAGGTAATCCCATACCTGCGGGTTTGGGTTGGTCAGGTCGACGTGGCAGCGCCAGACCCAGGGCGAATCTTTCCGATAGTGATTTATTAACGGAAGCGGTTGCGGGTCGTGCACGACTACTATGTCGTGATCGAGATGATTCCTCACCGAGTTCTCGTATATCACCTCCTCGTAGATCTGCATCTTCCGTTCACTCAGATTCATATCCGCGCCCTGCAAGGCATTGTGAATCTTTTTGGTAACGCTGTAGAAGTCCGGAGGGCCGAAAACAGCCCGCCACCCGGTCTTAATTTCCAGGCAGTTCATGAGAAGCGTCAGAGATGAAAGAAGCTGGGCCACGCCGCCGCCATGATACGTGGAGTTGAAATTGACAACATGAAGGTCACGCAATGGCCAGGCTTTGCGTCTGATGCGTTCGATCACCTCCGGCCCAACCAGCGGCTCGTAGTCTTCAATTTGTACCAGCCTGTTCATTCGAACTCTCCCAGCTCAAATCAAAAATCAAAGTGTAAAACTCAAGATGACAGTTAAGAATGCAAAAATAAGGTAATGAGGAACCACGAATTAACACGAATCAACGCGAATTCCTCTTGCTCGCCGGGGTACGATCACCACCCACAGAACGGAGGCCTGTGCTACCCGGTTCATTCGCAATTCCAGTCTTATTGTATTTTGGTCTGTCCATTTTGAATTTTGCATTTTGATTTTGGATAAATCCCCCTCAATCCCCCTTTTTCAAAGGGGGAGGTTAAATTCCCCTCAGTCTGCCTTTTTCAAAGGGGGAGGTGGTGCATTGACGCCCAGTCTCCGCGAGATGTGGTCCCTGCCCATGAAGTAGTTCAACCAGGATGAAGTATTCCATAGTTCCCAGTTGCAGGGCGGCACGATATTGACCGCAATGCTGTCCTCTCTGTGCTGGGCCTTCAAGCGCCGGTAAGCCCGGACCCAGATGCATTTCTTCTCTTTTTCGTAGATCTCGCACCAGCCGTCATGGCTTCCACCACAGGGGCCGTTCCTCTGGTTCTTGGGACACTGGGACACCGGGCAGAGAAAGGCGACATCAAACAGGGCGCAGTCGCCGCAGTTCATGCAGCCGTAAAGCACCGCCTTGGTCCAGAACTCAAATGAGCCAAGCATCCTGGCAATAGTCCGCGAGCCATCCACGAAGGCAGCCAGCCGCCGCATTATCCTGAAAAACGGGCCTCGCGGCTCGAACACCGAATAGTGCACCGCCCGCGACAGGTAGTAGACCGGTGGGTGGGACGGCGCCTGTTGCCTGGGCGCCAGAATCTCCACGTTCAAACCGGTTTTAGCGTCCCTTTGGAATAGATAAAAGCCATCTTCCTGGGGATAATCAAACTCGGGAACAAGCTCCCGCCAGTTAGCGGCCAGTTCCTCTCCCTTGCCGATAATGTACTCCACACTTTCGTAAGGCTCGCCCAGCCCGCTGATGCTGGCCCCGGCGAAGCCCATTCCCCGGGCAATGGCATACATCTTCGCCGCCCGGTCGAGCCGGGCTTGCCGTCCCCTATCGGCCCGGCCCGAGTCGCGCGACACCTCGGCCATCAGCTTGTCGGTAACCACGCAGCCGGGCACCCGGTTGGCGTGCATCGCCCGGGCGGTCCCTTCCGAAAGCACATAAATGCTGACCAGGGCCGGAATCTTCAGGTTGCGGGCCTTCAACCAGAGTTGTAATTCGTGCCATTTGCGGACGTCGTAGCCGACCTGGGTGATGAGAAAATCGGCGCCCGCCCGGACCTTCTTTAGCAGCTTGTAATATTGCCCCATGACCTCGGCTTCCTCTTTCTTGAACGGTGAGAAAGCCACGGCGCAAAAGAAACTGGTCGGCGCCAGGGTAGTCCGCCGGCGCAGGATCTCGTGCTCCATGCCCCGGTTCATCTCGGAAATAAGCTGCAGACCGTTAACCGCGTCCAGGTCGAACACCGGCCGCGACGTCCCGGTAAAGCCGGTATTGGCGGGATAGTCGCCGGTCAAGACCAGGAGATTATTGATGCCCATGGCCGCCAACTGGTACAGCAGGCTTTCAACCTGGTTGCGGCTCTTATCCCGGAAGGCCACATGTACCAGAGGCTCGATTCCCATCCGGTGGATTTCCTGGGACAATACCTCGGTGGCTATGGCGGGGTTGCCGCCAGGGTTATCGGTAACGCTTATGGCGCAGACCTTGCCTCCCGCGGCGGCCTTCCTGGCGTTGTCCAGGACCGCTTCCTGCCGTCTTTCGAAAGCCCCGAGGCCGGGAATTTGCTCCCAGATAAGGCAGAAGCCGCCGGGGACGGCCAGTGAAGTCTTGAGTTTGTTCTCCCGGGCCTCGAGTTTGCCGTCTATTCTTTCTTTGAGGGCAGCCGGCAGCAGTTCCCGCGAAATGGGAAAGTTCGAGGGGTGGTCGAGTAGGCCGGGCCGGTCTATCCTGAATTCAA